>DASVGZ010000215.1:0-8950 GCA_036379275.1 Acidiphilium sp.
AGCGGTACGGCGAGCGGTACGACCGTAAGCAGCGGCGGTTCCCAGTACGTCTATTCGGGCGGCACGGCGATCGGCACCACCGTCAATGGCAGCGGCACCCAAACCATCGAAGGCGACGGCACGGCGAGCGGCACTCAAGTCAGCCTCGGCGGCATCGAATACGTCCTTTCAGGCGGCCTGGCGAGCGGCACCATTCTTGGCGACGACGGCTATGAAATCATCTCTTCGGGCGGGGTAGCGAGCGGAACCGTCGCCGGCCCAGCCAGCCAGGAATCCGTCTCTTCGGGCGGCAAATCGGTCGATACCCTGGTCAACAGCGGCGGCGGCAAAGAAATCATTTACGCGGGCGGCAGTGCAACCAGCACCACCGTCGAAAACGGCGGCACCGAATATGTCAGTTCAGGTGGCACGGCAACGGGCACTGTTATCGGTAACAGTGGCGCCGAAATCATCTCTTCGGGCGGAGTATCGGACGGAACCGTCATCAACAGCGGCGGCTTCGAAGGCGTTTTTTCGGGGTCCGTGACGAGCGGTACCGAACTTCGGACCGGCGGCACAATCGATGAGTTCGACTGGACCTATTCACCCAGCGGCACGGCACACTACAACTCTTCGACCCATACCCTGACCGTCGACGCGGGCAGCAATACCTATACCCTGAACCTGTCCGGCGATTACACCGGCGAATATTTCCACCTCGCGGAAGACAGTCTCCTCGGCACCGACATCACGGTGGACAACACGCCATGCTACTGCCGGGGCACGCTGATCCTCACCGATCATGGCGAGGTTCCGGTCGAAGACCTGACCATCGGCGACCGGCTGATCACCGCATCGGGCAACGCGCGCTCGCTGAAATGGATCGGCACCCGCTCCTACTCCGGCCGTTTCGCCTCCCACAACCGCGATGTCCTGCCGATCACCTTCAAGGCTGGGGCATTGGATGGCGCGTTACCGAAGCGCGACCTTCACGTCTCGCCGCTGCACGCCATGTTCATCGACGATGTACTGATCCCCGCCTTCCTTCTGGTCAACGGCACCTCCATCACCCAGGCCGAACGGGTCGATATGGTGGAATATTTCCATCTCGAACTCGAAACCCACGATGTCATCATTGCCGAAGGCGCATTGTCCGAAAGCTTCGTCGATGACGACAGCCGGGGCATGTTCCACAATGCAAAAACCTACGACACCCTCTACCCCGACTCGCCCATCATCCCGCCGCGCTATTGCGCGCCCCGCGTCGAGGACGGCGAGCTTCTGGAAGCCATCCGCAACCGCCTGCTCCGCCGCACGAACCAGCAACAGGCGGCATAGGTTCGCATGAACGACGGCTTGTGACCCATGCGCGGTATTCTCGATCATGTCGGGTACGACCGGATCCGTGGCTGGGCGCAGGATCCGGCTGACCCCGACGCGCCGGTGACCCTGCATATCCTTGCCAACGGTATCCGGATCGGCCGGATCGCCGCCGATCTGCACCGGCCGGATCTGGAGCGCGCCGGAATCGGACACGGGCGGCACGGATTCGACTTCGCGATCCCGTATGGCCTGCCTGCTTTCGGCCGCCACGTCATCGAGGTGCGGTCCACCCGGAGCGAACATCTGGCCGGCTCGCCATGGACGCTGGATCCGGTGCCGGACGAGCGGGATCGACAATGGCGCGGCCATATCGACGAAGTGACGCGCCAGCACCTGCGCGGCTGGGCGCAGGATGCGGCCGATCCGGAAACGCCGGTTCTGCTCCGGGTCTTCGATAACGGCATTCCGCTCGGACGGGTTCTGGCCAACACCTATCGCGCCGACCTGCACGGCGCCGGCGTCGGCAACGGCAGGCAGGGCTTCGACTGGGCAGTACCGGGCGGGCTTGCGCCGTTCACCCGCCACGTCATCGAAATCCGCTGCGAGGCGGATGGCGCGCTGATCGGCGGCGGATCGGTGGCGGTCGAGCCGGTGGACAGCTTCGACGCCACATTGGAACAGGTGGTGAGCGATGCCGTGGCGGCGCTGAACACCGAAGCCGACCGGCGGCACGCGCTCGGCTTCCTGCTCGCCCAGACCGAACTTGTGTTGCAGCAACAGGCCGACACGGATGGCCAGCGCGCCGGGCGGGTCGCCTGGCAGCAGTTCCGCCGCCGCTGGGGACCGCGGGCCAACCGGTCGGATGCGCCCATCAATCCGGTAGAGGACCCCGGCCTGCGCGCCCTGGTGATCGACGGTGCGGTGCCCGCGGCCGGGCGGGATGCCGGATCGCAGGTGATCCTGTCGCACATGCGCGCCCTGCGGCACCTGGGCTACGCCGTCAGTTTCACGGCGGCGAACGAATGGGAACCCGCCGACCCGTCGGGCGCGCTGGCCGCGATCGGCGTCACCCACTGCACAGCGCCGGTCTATGCCTCGGTCGAAGACGTGCTGCGCCGGCAATCCGCCTGCTTCGATGTCGTCTACCTGCATCGTGAACCGGTCGCCGCGCGCTATCTCGCCCTCACCCGGCACTACATGCCGCGTGCACGCATCGTCTACAGTGTCGCCGACCTGCACCATCTCCGTCTGGAACGACAGGCGGAAATCGAGCAACGGCCGGAATTGCGGGCGATGAGCCGCCGGCTGCGCCTGACCGAATGCACCGCCGCCTGGAACGCCGACGCGGTGCTCACCCATTCTCCCGCCGAGGCGGAATTCCTGCGCAAGGCGGTTCCAGAGGCCGATGTCCACGTCGCGGGCTGGGACGTTCCGGTCCGCCGGAGCAAAACACCGTTCGTGGAGCGCGGCGGACTCGCCTTCATCGGCCACTATGCCCACACACCGAATCTCGACGCGGCGCTGTGGCTGGTCGAGACGGTGATGCCGCTGGTCTGGCAGACCGACCCGGAGATCGTCTGCCACCTTGTCGGCAGCGCGATGCCGGACAGGCTGCGCCAACTTGCCGGCCCCCTTATCATCGCGGTCGGCCAGGTGGAGGATCTCGGCGCCTCGGTGTTCGACCGGGTTCGGCTGACCGTCGCACCGCTGCGCTACGGCGCGGGAATCAAGGGCAAGGTTCTGGAGAGCTTCGCCGCCGGCATCCCCTGCGCGATGAGCGACATCGCCGCTGAGGGCTTCGACCTGCCCCCAATCCTGCGGGATCTGGTCGGGCGGGACGCCAGAGCGCTCGCCGCCATCATCCGCCGCCTGCACGCGGACGAAGCCGCCAACGAGGCGGCGGGAGAAGCCGGACTCGCACTGGTCGAGCGGGATTTTTCTCCCGCCGCGACGCAAGCCGCATTACGGAAAATCCTCAAACTGCCGGTTTCCACCGACAATCCTCCGACCGCCGCAACGTGACACCGCGATCCGGCCATGATTACATCCATCGGGCAGTTCGAACCGATGAGGACCCATCGTGGACGATCCCTACAAAACCCTCGGCATCGCCCGCGATGCCAGCCCGGACGAGATCAGGCGCGCCTTCCGCAAACTCGCCAAGGCGCATCACCCCGACCTGAATCCCGGCAACAAGGACGCCGAGGCCCGATTCAAGGCCGCGTCCGCCGCCAATGAAATTCTCTCCGA
Organism: Acidiphilium sp.; assembly: GCA_036379275.1. Lineage (GTDB taxonomy): Bacteria > Pseudomonadota > Alphaproteobacteria > Acetobacterales > Acetobacteraceae > Acidiphilium. Next base: position 3,553 of record DASVGZ010000215.1, read on the forward strand.
CCCCGACAAGCGCGCCCGGTTCGATCGCGGCGAGATCGACGCGGAAGGCCATGAACGCCCGGAGCAGAAATCCTGGCGCGACTACGCCCAGTCCGATCCCGGCCGCCGCTACGGCTCTTCCGGCAACCAGCACACCGCCTGGAACGCCGAGGATCTCGAAGCCATTTTCGGCGGCGGGTTCGGCACCCGACCCCACGGCGACATTCCGCTGCGCGGCCAGGATGAACGCTATACCCTGCCCACGGATTTTCTCGATGCGGTGAACGGCGCGACCACCCGCCTCACCCTGCCGGATGGCCGCACCCTCGATGTCCGCATTCCGCCCGGCACCGGCGACGGCCAGACCCTGCGCCTGCGCGGCCAGGGCGGGCCGGGCTGGAACGGCGGCAAGGCGGGCGACGCGCTGATCGAAATCCACATCGCACCGCACCCGGTTTTCCGGCGCGACGGCAATGCCATCCGACTCGATCTCCCGGTCACCCTCGCCGAGGCCGTACTCGGCGGGCCGGTCGAAATTCCAACCCCCGGCGGCAAGGTGCGAATGCGCATCCCGCCGGGCTCGGACACCGGAACCGAGCTTCGCCTGCGCGGACGCGGCGTTCCAGCCCATGGCGGCCACGCGGCCGGCGATCTTTACGCCACATTGCGCGTTGCCATCGGCAAGCCCGACACCGCGCTGGAAACCTTTCTGCGCGACTGGGCGCCGGAGCATCCGGCCAACCCCCGCGCGGCGATGGAGACCGAAACATGATCACGATCGACCTTCTCGTCGCCCGTTTTCCCGACCTGCCCCGCCAGGATCTCGAACGCTGGATCGAAAACCATTGGGTCCGCCCTGACCGCGATTCAGGGCACTATGTCTTTCGGGAAATCGACATCGCCCGCGTCCGCCTGATCCGCGAGTTGCGCGACGACCTTCAGGTCAACGAGGACGCGCTTCCCGTCGTTCTCTCGCTGCTCGACCAGCTCTACGATCTGCGCCGGCGCATGGCCGAACTCGGCGACGCCCTCGCCGCGACCGCGCCGGACGAGCTTCGCCGGGCCATCACCGACCGCCTGTCATCCGGCATGAATAACGAAACGTATCGTTAGTTTTATTGATTGAAGTGAAAAAATAACTTCGCGTCAGCGTGCATTCAGGAGCGCGAGAATGCCGTCGAGCTGGTCGAGCCCTTCATAGGCAAGACTGACCGATCCACCCTTGCCGTTATAGACGATCCGCACCCGAAGCCCGAGCCGTTCCGATAATTCCCGCTCCAGCGCACGGGTTTCGATATCGGCGTCCCGGCGCTGCCGCACGGCGGGCGGCTTCGGCGTCAGCGCTGTTTGCGCCAGCTTTTCCGCCTGACGAACCGTCAGTCTGTTGGCGAGAATCGCCTTCGCCCCGGCTTCCGGGTCGGGATGCTGAAGCAGCGCCCGCGCATGACCCGCGTTGAGTTCGCCCGATTGCAACGCCTGCTGCACGCTGCGCGGCAGGTTCAGAAGGCGGAGCGTGTTGGTGATATGCGGGCGGGATTTCGCCACCGCGACCGCGAGATCCTCCTGGATCATCCCGAACTCGTCGAGCAGGCGCTGATACCCCTCCGCCTCCTCGATCGGGTCGAGATCCTGCCGCTGCAAATTCTCAACCAGCCCGGCCGCCATCGCCTCGGTATCGGCAAGATCGCGCAGCAGAACCGGCACCTCGTGCAACCCGGCGCGCTGCGCCGCCCGCCAGCGCCGCTCGCCGGCGATGATCTGATACTGCCCCGGTTTCGCCGGATGCGGGCGCACCAGAAGCGGCTGCAACACCCCGCGCGATTTCAGCGACGCCGCAAGTTCCTCCAGCGCCGCCTCATCCATCGCCCGACGCGGCTGGAACGGCCCGGGATGCAGGGACGCGACCGCGAGCGTCCGCACCCCCTCGGTCGGCATCGCTCCCTGCGGCGCCAGCGCCACGGCAGAGCCTCCCATCAGTTCGGCAAGCCCCTTACCCAGCCGGCGCGGCTGCTCCTTCGCACTCATGCCCCGATCTCCTGATGCTGGCGGCGGAGAAACTCGGCCGCGAGACTGACATAGGCCTGCGCCCCCGGCGAGCGGAAATCGTAGAGCAGAACCGGCTTGCCGTGGCTCGGCGATTCGGTCACCCGGATATTGCGCGGAATCGCGGTATCGAACACGCCCTGTTTGAAATAATCCCGCACATCGTCGGCGACCGCCTGCGCCAGATTGTTCCGCCGGTCGAACATGGTCAGCACCACCCCTTCCAGCGCGAGGTGCGGATTCAGGGTTCGCCGCACCAGGTCGATCGTCCGGGTGAGCTGACTGATCCCCTCCAGAGCGAAAAACTCGCATTGCAGCGGAATCAGCACCGAAGACGCCGCGACGAGGGCATTCAGCGTCAACAGACCAAGCCCGGGCGGGCAATCGAGAAACACATAGCCGAACTCGCCTTCGAGCCCCGGCTCGGCCAGCGCGCGCGCAACCAGCCGCTCCCGCCCTTCGGCCCCTGCGAACTCGATATCCGCGCCGATCAGATCCTCGGTCGCGGGAATGATCAGCAGCCCGGGCACCTCGGTCGGCAGCACCAGCGAGGCCGCCGCCGTCTCGCCGGTCAACAGGGCGTAGCTGCCGATCCCGCGCTCGTCCGCGCCGATGCCGAAGCCGGTGCTGGCATTGCCCTGCGGGTCCAGATCGACCAGCAGAACCCGCTCGCCGGTCGCGGCCAGGGCGGTGGCAAGGTTGATCGCGGTCGTCGTCTTGCCGACGCCGCCCTTCTGGTTCGCGATGGCGATGATCTTAGGCTGCACGGCGCAATTCGCTGATCCGGAAAATGGTGGCGTCCGCATCGGTCCCGCTCGGAAACCGCTCGACCCTCATGTGCCATTGCCGCGCCGCCTCGGTCAATTCGGCCTCCGCCGCCCGGCCTTTCGAGAACAGGCAGAACCCGCCTCCGGCGAGCAGAGGATGCGCATAGCCCAGCAGATCGGCCAGCGGCGCCAGCGCCCGCGCGGTGACCAGCCCGACCGGCGGGATCGAAACCACCTCGATCCGCTCGGCAAGCACCGTGGCGTTCAGATGAAGCTCCGCCACCATGGTCTGCAAAAACGCCGCCTTGCGCCGGTCCGACTCGATCAGGGTCACGTGCAGATCCGGCCGCTCGATCGCCAGAACCAGCCCGGGCAGCCCGGCGCCGGAGCCGAGATCGGCCACCCGCGCCACCCCGTCCGGGATCAGCGGCACGAGCTGGCGCGAATCGAGAATGTGCCGTTGCCAGATCGCCTCGTCGGTCGCGTCCTTGCGGGCGATCAGGTTGATCCTCTGGGTCCAGACCCTGATCGCCTCTGAATAGGACCGGAGCGGTTCCTTTGTTTCACGTGAAACATGGGAACCAAACCGGCCCTTTTTTCCGGATAATTCCGCCATCACGCGGCAAGCGCGCGCGACTTGCGCAGCGCCGCGAACAATGCGCCCAGAGCCGCCGGCGTCATCCCTTCCAGCCGTCCCGCGACCCCGAGCGAGGCTGGGCGGACTTTCTCCAGCCGTCCCCGCAATTCCGCCGACAGTCCGCCCACCGCCCGATAGTCGAAGCCATCCGGAATCAGCACCGCATCGTCCTTGTCCCGGGCGCGAATTTCCACCGATTGACGCGCCACATAACCGGCATAGAGCCGATCGGCCGCGACAATCTCGGCCGCCCGGACGGAACCATCCTCACCCCGCCGCACCTGTTCGACCTCGGCGCACAGGCACTCGAATGCAACCCGCCGCCCGCTCCCGACACACCCCCAGCCGATCCCGCGCGGGGTCAGCCGGAGATCCGCATTGTCCGCCCGAAGGCTCAGCCGATGTTCGGCGCGCGAGGTGAACATCCGGTACGGCTCGGTCACCCCGCGCGTCACCAGATCGTCGATCAGAACCCCGATATACCCCTCGGCCCGCCCGATGCCGACCGGCGCCATCCCGCCCGCACGTCGCGCGGCGTTGATGCCGGCGATAATCCCCTGCGCGCCCGCCTCCTCGTAGCCAGTGGTGCCGTTGATCTGGCCGGCGAGATAGAGGCCGGGAATCCGCCGGCACGCGAGATCGTGGGTCAGCACGCGCGGGTCGATATAGTCGTATTCCACCGCATAGCCGGGACGGAGCAGAACCGCGCGCTCAAGCCCCGGCATGGTGCGGATGAAGGCTTCCTGCACATCCTCCGGCAGGCTGGTCGAAATCCCGTTCGGATAGATCGTGTCGTCGTCCAGCCCCTCCGGCTCCAGAAACACCTGATGCCGGGACTTGTCGGCGAAGCGCACCACCTTGTCCTCGATCGACGGGCAATAGCGTGGCCCCACCCCCTCGATCCGCCCGCCATAAACCGCCGAGCGGTGCAGATTGGCCTGGATGATCGCGTGGGTTTCGGCACCCGTCTCGGTGATCCGGCAGGAAATCTGCGGGTTCTTTATGAAATCGGTCAGCAGGCTGAACGGGGTCGGCGGGTCTTCGCCCTTGTCCTCGGGCAGCGAGTCCCAGTCGATCGAGCGCCGGTCGAGCCGTGCCGGCGTACCGGTCTTCAGCCGCCCGAGTTCGAGCCCGAGCCCGAGCAACCGTTCGGCGAGCGCGGTCGAGGCGGCATCGCCCACCCGGCCGCCGGCCTCGGTGCGGTCGCCGAAATGCAGAATGCCGCGCAGGAAGGTTCCGGTGGTCAGCACCGCCGCCCGGCAGCCGATCCGCGTGCCATCCGCCGTGATCACCGCGGCGAGCGAACCGTCCGGCGCGAGGTCGAGATCCGCCGCCTCGCCCTCCATCGGTGTCAGGTTCGGCTGTTCGCGCAAAAGCGCCTGCACCGCGCTCCGATACAGCGCCCGATCCGCCTGGGCGCGCGGTCCGCGCACCGCCGGCCCCTTGGCGCGGTTGAGCATCTTGAAATGGATGCAGGCGGCGTCGGCGGCGCGCCCCATGATGCCGTCCAACGCGTCGATCTCGCGGACCAGATGCCCCTTGCCGATCCCGCCGATCGCCGGATTGCACGACATCTCGCCGATCCGATCGAGCCGATGGGTCAGAAGCAGCGTGCGCGCACCGATCCGCGCCGAGGCCGCAGCCGCCTCGCAGCCGGCATGGCCGCCGCCGATCACCACGACATCGTATTTTTGCTCCGGAAAACTCATGGCGCCGCCTATAGCACCATTTTCCGGCGTGGGGGCTATTTGCCGATGCAGAAGCTGGAAAACACCTGATCGAGCACGTCCTCGACCCCGATCGCTCCGGTCAGCCGCGCGATCGCTCGCGCCGCCTCCTGCAACTCCTCGGCCCGCAGTTCGGGAGCAGCCGTCTCCAGCGCACGGTCGAGGGCAGCGGCGATATCGCGCAGACACGCCATCTGGCGCGGCCGCGGCAGCGCCGGGCCGGCGCCGCGTTCGGTGAGGGAAGC
>DASVGZ010000216.1:0-5987 GCA_036379275.1 Acidiphilium sp.
TGCCCCAGCCTTCCTGTAACAAAGGATTGGGCGTTTTCGAGACTTCCGGTTTCGGTTCGAGAGCCATAACAAGCGGTTTGAAGAAGATTGATCCCGACCCAAGGAACTTCCGGATCAGGCAATATTCGTCCCGGCCGTCGATCTTGCGGTGCAGCACGTCTCCTGGCCGAAGCGTCATCATGAGTTCGCCGCCTTCGGGGTGGCTGGGAAGGGTTGCCGGATCGCCCTTGCGCACGCGGGAAAGCGTCTCGCGTTTGGTTGCGATCAGGAAGCGGGTCGTTTCGCCATCGCGATAGATCGCAATGTGATCGTTAGTACCTTCGCCTTGTTTGGCGTGAATGTTTTTCGTGGGGTGAACGCGAATTACGCCGCTCTTGAGAGGGACCGCGATCCGAACGCGACGGATCAGCGGGCCGGGCGAGCCATCTGCTTTCGGCAGGCGGATGTCGCAGGCAAACGCCTTTGCCATATCTCCGCCAGCCGCTTCGATGGCTGCCTTGATGACAGATCGAACTGCAGGGTCGATTATTTTTTCAATTTGACCAAGAGATAACCCGTCTTTTCCTGCTTTAAGTGGTTTTCTGATGACGAATGTTTCTTCATCGCTTCTGTGTGAATCGACGATCAAACCCAGAGGCTTTTCATGATGCAGCGGCCCCGAAAGCTTGGTCTGCACCTTATGGCTGACGATGATCGCCTCGACCTTGTCGCGGGCGGCGGCGTGAAAACCGGGCCAGGGTCTGGGAATGGCGGGTGGCTGGAGCGAGAATTCGCGCGCCTGCCACCAGCGTGACAGGGCCTGGATCAGCGCGGGGGTCGACAGGGCGGTGGCGAGAGCGTCGACCGCGTGATGGCGATGGTCATCGCGCGGCTTCGGGCCGGATTCGTCCTCATCGCGCAGGAGCTTGCCGAGACCAAGGCCGAGAGCACGGCGGATCATGGTCGAGGCACGCGCGGCGACCGGCTGAACCGCATCGATTCCGGCCTGACCGCCACCGAACAGAAGACCGAACCAGTCGCGCGTGGCGCGGGCGATGAAAGCGGAATCGACAAGCTGACGATTGGTGAAGTCGATATCGTCGGCGGAACCGAAATCGGGGCGCTGACAGCGCCGGCTTTTCGAATCCGGCCAGCCGGATTTCACCATTTCCGGCCAGAGCGTTGTGGTGAGATAGGCCCAGCGGTCCGGCCTGGGTGACAAATATTCATACGGCGTCGCGTTGCACTTGGCGCGGTTTTCGCGGATCAGGCAGAGAACCTTGTTGGCCCGGGAATCGTCGAAGCTGCGACTTTCGGGGAAAATGTGGTCGATTTCGGTGGTTTCGGGGTCCAGCGCCTGAACGGTGGAGATTGTTTCGCCAGTGTAGGGGCAGCGACAGCCTTGCTCCTTCAGAAGCAGAAGGCGGAGAATGTTTTCCCCGGCGATTTTGCCGTCCGCCGGCCGGCCGCAATCACGCAAGATCTTGCGCGCGTTTTTGCGTTGCTCTTCATTCTCGTGCTGACGGGTGTCTTCCTCCCGGCGTTCCTTCGGCGAGCGCTTGAGGGCGCGGGCAAATTCGATGCGGATCGCATCGGGACGGCCGTGGGCGCGGAGCAGGGCGTTGGCGACCTTCTGCAATTCGTTGAGGGTGCGCAGGACGGTCGGGTTGCGAATGCCGGCCAGAAGTTTTTCCATCTCGCGGCGGACGAATTCGTCGCTGATTCTTGTCAGCTCGGACGGGTTGGGGCCAGGCAGAAGGCGCAGCGGGTCGCCACTTTCGCGCCAAGCATATTCGGCCTGCAAGGCCGTCATGTAGGGTTGGCCATCTTCCAGATGGGGCAGGAGGCGACTCATCGCCTTGAGACTATGGCGGCCGGTGCCGTCCGGCAGGTCGATGCCGGCGAGGCGCTCTGCCTGGTCCGGTGTCAGCTTCCAATCCTGTCCGGCACGGTGGGCGAAGGCGGTGCGGGCCTCCGCGATACCGGCGGCATTGCGGATTTCGAGAATCGAGCCATTTTTTGCCGGGCGGTATTCTATTTCGTGCCAGGCCGGACCGATTGCCGCGCGGATCGCATCGGCGTGTGGATGATTCGGGAAATCGGCGCCAAGCGCCTTGCGCAGGGCGGCCTCGGTTGCGTTCCCTCTGACAGTTTCCTTCTTGCCGCGCTCGTGGGTGAAGCTCGCCCCTTTTGGAAGGCCGATCGCCTTGCGGAGACCGGCCCATGAGGGTTTGGCCAGGGAGTCGAGATAGTTGATGGCCTTCTCCCGTTCATCCTTGTCGAGCCCGCGCTGGTTGCCACCTTCAAGGCGGAGTGCGTTGACCAGTTGCAGGGTTTCGAAATGCTGGGTCAGCCAGTCGGCCTTCAACGCGCGTTCCTCGCCGGCCTCGAGATTACAGGTGCCGAAGGTGTGGCGGCGGAAAAATGTTGGACGCTGGTAGAGGGCGATATCCTCGATGCGCTGGCGGAGTTCGCCGGTCAGGATATGCGGATGATATGAGACTTGCTTTTCCCAGAGTTCGGCGAATTCGTCAGTGACCATCGGGCGGGTCTGGCCGAGGTCGCGGCGGCGTTTCGGCTCCGCTATCGTGGTTTCGATCGAGGAGAGGCCGACGGCAAGAGCGCGCCCGCCGAGAAATTCGGCAAGTTTCTGGCCTTTGCTCTTCGAGTCCTCATCGTCCTTCTGCTGTATGTCGCTTGCGGGGTTTTTCCGACTGCCTTGAAAGCCACGTCGTTTCAGCAGATGGAAGATCGCCCATCCCAGGTCGTGCGGGACGAGAGGCCCGGAAAGGCCACGGGCGCGAAGGGCATAGGGATCCTGACCCGGGTCAGGACGTGCCTCAGCTTGGGGCAGCAGCCCGGATTCGGCAAGAATTTCCCGCAGATGGACGCGCCGCCAGCGGCGGCGGCGGAGCTGTCGGCGGGCGAGTCGGGCCGCCCGGCGGGCAGCGTTTTTGGGTTCGAGTTTCCTTTCCTCCCGGGCCTCGGGAAAGATGCGGACGCCGAGCCGGACGATTTCGCCCATCCCCTCCGCCGAAGTCCTCCATTCATCCCAGCGAATGACAGCGAAGCCGATCGAGGTAACGCCGAGATCGAATCCCCAGATGGTGTGCATGGTTTGCCTCCCCGAATTCCGATTGTTCAAAATGGCCGGATGCCTCTGGACATGATTTCTGATTACGCTATCATGACAAATGTAGCGATGCCTGGTGCGGGCGCTTGCCGCAAGCAAAACCTATCGTCCACACAGGTGCGGGCTGGGCATCCCGCGGACGAACGCCCCGAAACCCCGCTCCGGCGGGGTTTCGTTATTCCTGTGCAAGGCGGGTTGCTGGCGTGGCGCGGTGTTTCTATATCTCCCGCCGACCGGTCGCACTGCCGACCCACGCATCCACCCGACAGGATTTCCGAATGCCCGCTTATCAATACGTTTACGTGATGAAAGACCTGACCAAGGCCTTCCCCGGCGGGCGCGAGGTGTTCAAGGGAATCACCCTGTCCTTCCTGCCCGGCGTGAAGATCGGCGTGCTCGGGGTCAACGGCGCGGGAAAATCCACCCTGCTCAAGATCATGGCCGGGATCGAGAAGGAATTCGGCGGCGAGGCCTGGGCCGCCGAGGGCGCCACCATCGGCTATCTGTCGCAGGAGCCGCATCTCGACCCGGAAAAGACCGTGGGCGAGAATGTCGCCATGGCTTTCGCCGAACTGCGCGGCGCGATTGCCCGGTTCAACGCGATTTCGGAAGAATTCGCCGAGCCGATGGACGACGAGAAAATGAACGCCCTGCTCGCCGAGCAGGCCGTGCTTCAGGAAACGATCGACGCGAAGGATGGCTGGGAACTCGACCGCCGGATCGACATCGCGCTCGACGCCTTGCGCTGCCCGCCCGCCGACAGTGCGGTGACCAACCTCTCCGGCGGCGAGCGCCGACGAGTCGCCCTGTGCCGGCTGCTTCTGGAAAAGCCCGACCTTCTCCTGCTCGACGAGCCGACCAACCATCTCGATGCAGAATCGGTCGCCTGGCTGGAAAAGACCCTGCGCACCTACGCGGGCACCGTGATCGTCGTCACCCACGATCGCTACTTCCTCGAAAACGTCACCAACTGGATTCTCGAACTCGAACGCGGGCGCGGCTATCCGTTCGAGGGCAATTACACCTCGTGGCTCGACCAGAAGCAGAAGCGTCTTGCCCAGGAAGAGAAAGAGGAATCCGCCCGCCAGCGCGCCCTCAAGGAAGAGCGCGAATGGATCGGCGCCAGCCCGAAGGCGCGCCAGTCGAAAAACCGCGCGCGCATCACCCGCTATGAGGACATGCTGGCGAAATCGCAGGAACAGGTTTCCGGCGTCGCCGATATCGTCATCCCGCCCGGCCCACGCCTTGGCGGCACGGTGATCGAGGCGGAAAACCTGCGCAAGGGTTTTGGCGACAACCTGCTGATCGAGGGCCTGTCGTTCAAGCTGCCGCCGGGCGGCATCGTCGGCGTGATCGGGCCGAACGGCGCGGGCAAGACCACCCTGTTCAAGATGATCACCGGTGTCGAACACGCCGACGACGGCAGCTTCAACGTCGGCGATACCGTGAAGCTCGGCTATGTCGACCAGTCGCGCGACAGCCTGAACCCGGACAAGTCGGTCTGGGAGGAAATCTCCGGCGGCACCGACGTGATCTATCTCGGCAAGCGTTCGGTGGCCTCGCGCGCCTATGTCGGCGCGTTCAACTTCAAGGGGTCGGACCAGCAGAAGAAAGTCGGCATCCTTTCGGGCGGCGAGCGCAACCGCGTCCACCTCGCCAAGATGCTCAAGGGCGAACACAACGTCATTTTGCTTGACGAACCGACCAACGATCTCGATGTCGACACGCTCCGCGCGCTCGAAGAGGCGCTGATGGAATTCCCGGGCTGCGCCGTCATCATCTCGCATGACCGCTGGTTTCTCGACCGGCTCGCCACCCATATCCTCGCCTTCGAGGGGGACAGCCACGTCGAATGGTTCGAGGGCAATTTCGAGGCCTATGAGGACGACAAGCGCCGACGCCTCGGCGCCGACGCAACCGAGCCGCACCGCATCAAATATCGCCCCCTGACCAGATGACGCCGCCGCGCGCATGAGCAACCCGGCCTGGTGTATCGCCACGGCCAGATTGCGGCTGGAGCCGGCGGGGTGGAGCGATCTGGCCGACCTGGTGGCGCTGAAAACCGACCCGCGCGCCTTCGCGATGATGCTCGGCGGGGTGCGCACGCCCGAGCGGGCGGCCGAGGAACTGGCCGGTGAGGTGGCGGCCTGGGGGGCCAATGGCTATGGCATCTGGGTGGTGCGGGGGCTGAACACCGGCAATTTCGTGGGAATCACCGGGCTGGAGGCGCGGGCCGACGGGCGCGGCATCGCGCTGCGGTTCTCGCTGTGGCCCGAGATGCGCGGTGCCGGCCTCGCGCGTGAGGCGGCAGGCGCCGCGCTGCGCTACGGCCATGACCGGGCCGGGCTCGGCCGGATCGTCGCGGTGGCGCGGGCGGACAATTTCGCCTCGCGCACGGTTCTGGGCGCGATCGGCATGGTCGAGTGCGAGGACTTCGTGCGCGGCGAGGTGCCGATGCTGGTCTACGAGAGCGTCGCGGGGCGGGGCAGGTGAGCGCGAGTGTGGCGGGCCGGGACCGGATCGCCGCGAATGCCGTGGTTCTTCTGTGCTTTGCCTCGGGTGCGACGGACGTTTTGTCCTATGTCACGCTCGGGCAGATTTTCACCTCGGCGATGACCGGCGCCGCCGCGCTGTTCTTCATCAATCTGGCGGGCGGCGATGGCGCCGCGGCGGCGCGCGCGGCCATCGCCCTGGCGAGTTTCGTCGCGGGGGCGGCCATCGCGGCAGCGATCCAGCCGCGCGACCCGGTGCGGGCCCGGGCCGACCGGCCCTTGTGCCTTCTGCTCGGGATCGAGGTGGTTCTGCTCGGGATATACAGCGGCCTGTCGATTGCGGCCGGCGGCGCGCCGCAGGGCACGCTGCGCTACGGGCTGAT
>DASVGZ010000217.1:0-2028 GCA_036379275.1 Acidiphilium sp.
GCCGCCAGCTTTGCCGGACTCGTGATTCCCGCCCTTTCGGGCTGCGCACCCGGTTCAGGCTTGCCGCTCCTGCCACCGGCCGAACCCGGCCCCTATCGACTCGGCCCCGGCGATGTGTTGCGGATCACCGTATTCGGCCAGAAGCAGCTCAGCGCCGACTATCGGGTCGGCGCTTCCGACGCGGTCGATATTCCGCTGCTCGGTCCGGTTCGGGCCGGAGGCCGCACCGCCGGCGGGCTCGCCCGCGCAATCGCCGCCCTGCTGCGCCGGCGCGGGATGCTGGTCGATCCGGAGGTCGCGGTCGAGGTGAAGAATTACCGGCCGTTCTCGATCCTCGGCGAGGTGAACAAGCCCGGACAGTATCCTTTCGAGCCGGGCATGACCGTGCTCGAAGCCGTTGCCCTTGCCGGCGGCTTCACCTATCGCGCGGCCGAATCGGAAGTCGAGGTGATTCGGGTGCGCCATGGCCGGGCGCGCGCCTTTCGCGCTCCGGCGGATGCGCTGATTATCCCTGGCGATGTCATCCGGGTGTTCGAGCGGCATTTCTGAGCGGTTTTGAACGATAATACCGGAATTGACTTGCGCGCGGTCACAATCTACCCCGCTGCCCAGTTCAGAGGAGGCTGGTTCATGGCGGTCAACGCCTTCATTTTTCCGGGGCAAGGCAGTCAGGCGGTCGGCATGGGGCGCGATCTCGCCGCGGCCTTCTCCGCCGCGCGCGAGGTGTTCGAGGAAGTCGACGAGGTTCTGAAGCAGAAGCTGTCACGCCTGATGTTCGACGGTCCGGCCGAGGAACTGACCCTGACCGAGAACACCCAGCCGGCCCTGATGGCGATGTCGATCGCGGTGCTGCGCTGTCTGGAGCGCGAGGGTAACCTCAACCTCCGCGATCGTGCCGTTGTAGTCGCCGGCCATTCGCTCGGCGAGTATTCCGCCCTCGCCGCCGCCGGCGCTTTTTCCGTCGGCGAGGCTGCACGGCTCCTGCGCATCCGCGGCAGCGCCATGCAACGCGCGGTCGCACCGGGCGAAGGCGCCATGGCGGCGCTGCTCGGTGTCGAACTCGATGTCGCGCGGGCGATCTGCGCCGAGGCGGAGGCCGGCCCCGAGGGGCGCGAGGTGGTCGGCGTCGCCAACGACAATGGTGGCGGTCAGGTGGTGATTTCCGGCGCCGCCGGCGCGGTGGACCGGGCGATCGAGATCGCCAGGGGCAAAGGCGTGAAACGGGCCATGAAGCTGCCGGTCTCCGCGCCATTCCACTGCGCGCTGATGGCGCCCGCCGCCGATGCCATGAAGGATGCGCTCGGCAAAACCCCGCCGCGCGCGCCGTCGGTGCCGGTGATCGCCAATGTCACCGCCGCCAAGGTAACTGACCCGACCGAGATTTCGACACGACTGGTCGAGCAGGTTACCGGCACGGTGCGCTGGCGCGAATCGGTCGGCACCATGCTCGGCCTTGGCGTCACCCGATTCGTCGAACTCGGTTCCGGCAAGGTGCTCTCGGGCCTCGCCCGGCGGATCGCGCCCGATGCCGAAGCCCTGTCCTGTTCCACCCCCGCCGAGCTGGAGGCTCTGCTCAAGCATGTCGGCTGAACTGTTCTCGCTCGCGGGCAAGACCGCGCTCGTCACCGGAGCCTCGGGCGGCATCGGCGCCGCGATCGCCCGGTCACTGCACCGCCAGGGCGCTGCCGTTGCCTTATCCGGCACCCGCGAGGCGGCGCTCGCGGCACTCGCCGCCGAACTCGACGCGCTCGCCCCGGGCCGAGCCCATGTCTGCCCGGCCGACCTTTCCGACCCGAAAGCGCCAGACTCGCTGATCGCGGCGGCAGAGGCGGCGCTGGGCCGGGTCGATATCCTGGTCAACAATGCCGGCCTCACCCGCGACGGGCTCGCTCTCAGGATGAGCGACGCCGATTGGCAAACCGTGCTCGATGTCGACCTCGCGGCGCCGTTCCGCCTGTCGCGTGCGGCACTCAAATTCATGCTGCGCCGCCGGGCCGGACGGATCATCAATATCGGCAGTGTGGTCGG
>DASVGZ010000218.1:0-7486 GCA_036379275.1 Acidiphilium sp.
ATCGTCTATGTCGGCGCCGAGGTGAATCCGGGCGACATCCTTGTCGGCAAGGTGACGCCGAAGGGCGAGAGCCCGATGACGCCGGAAGAGAAGCTGCTGCGCGCGATCTTCGGCGAGAAGGCGTCCGACGTGCGCGACACCTCGCTGAAGCTGCCACCCGGCGTGTCCGGCACGGTGGTGGACGTGCGGGTGTTCAACCGGCGCGGCGTCGACAAGGATGAGCGCGCCCTCGCGATCGAGCGCGCCGAGATCGAGCGGCTCGCGAAGGACCGCGACGACGAGCGGGCGATCCAGGAACGCGCCTTTCTCAACCGGCTGCGCGAGAAGCTGCTCGGCCAGGCGGCGGGCGCCGGGTTCAAGGGTGTGAAGTCGGGCAGCGAGATCACGACCGAACTGCTGGCCGAGATCCCGCGCGGCGCATGGCGCAACCTGACCGTCCAGAACGACGCGGTGATGGCCGAGGTCGAGACCCTGAAGCGCGAGTTCGACGCGGCGGTGCACCGCCTGCAGGCGCGGTTCGAAAGCAAGGTCGAGAAGCTGCAACGCGGCGACGAGATGCCGCCCGGTGTGATGAAGATGGTCAAGGTCTTCATCGCGGTGAAGCGCAAGCTTCAGCCGGGCGACAAGATGGCCGGCCGGCACGGTAACAAGGGCGTTGTGTCGAAGGTGGTGCCGATCGAGGACATGCCGTTCCTTGAGGACGGCACCGCGGTCGATATCGTGCTCAACCCGCTCGGCGTGCCGTCGCGGATGAATGTCGGCCAGATCCTTGAGACCCATCTCGGCTGGGCCTGCGCCAATCTCGGCCGGCAGATCGGCGAGATGGTCGATGCCTACCGGCGCAACAGCGCCGAACGCGAGCGTTTGCACGCGGTGCTGAAGGACGCCTATGGCGAGGAGATCTACCGCAAGCAGATCGCCGGCATGACCGAGCCGGAACTCGCCGAACTGTGCGGCAATATCCGCAAGGGCGTGCCGATCGCGACCCCGGTGTTCGACGGCGCGCGCATTCCGGATATCGAGGCGATGCTGGCGAAGGCCGGGCTCGATGTTTCCGGCCAGATGACCGTGTTCGACGGACGCACCGGCGATCAGTTCGAGCGGAAGGTGACGATCGGCTACATGTACATGCTCAAGCTCGGGCACATGGTCGATGACAAGATCCATGCCCGTTCGATCGGGCCGTACAGCCTGGTTACCCAGCAGCCGCTGGGCGGCAAGGCGCAGTTCGGCGGCCAGCGTTTCGGCGAGATGGAGGTCTGGGCGCTCGAAGCCTATGGCGCGGCCTACACGTTGCAGGAAATGCTGACGGTGAAGTCCGACGACGTTTCGGGCCGCACCAAGGTCTACGAGGCGATCGTGCGCGAGCAGGACAATTTCGAGGCCGGCGTTCCCGAGAGCTTCAACGTTCTGACCAAGGAGCTGAAATCGCTCGGCCTGAATGTCGATCTCGACCAGTCGGCGGCGTGACCCCGAACCGACCAGACTTAGCCGGAGTTTGATCATGGCCCGTGGCGGCGCTCCCGCCGCGGGCTGATGAAAGGGACTATCGATGAACGATTTGATGAAGATTCTCGGCCAGACCGGTCAGGCGGCGACGTTCGACCAGATCAGGATCCAGATCGCCTCGCCCGAGCAGATCCGCTCGTGGTCATACGGCGAGATCAAGAAGCCCGAGACCATCAACTACCGCACATTCAAGCCGGAGCGGGACGGGTTGTTCTGCGCGCGCATCTTCGGGCCGATCAAGGACTACGAATGCCTGTGCGGCAAATACAAGCGGATGAAGTTCCGTGGAATCATCTGCGAGAAATGCGGCGTCGAGGTCACGCTGGCGAAGGTTCGCCGCGAGCGGATGGGTCATATCGAACTGGCATCGCCGGTCGCGCATATCTGGTTCCTGAAGTCGCTGCCGAGCCGGATCGCGACCATGGTCGAGATGACGCTGAAGGATCTCGAGAAGGTCCTGTATTTCGAGAGCTATATCGTTCTCGATCCGTACACCTCCGATCTCAAGCGCTTCCAGCTGATTTCCGAGGATGACCTCTACAACAAGCAGGACGAGTTCGGCGATGACGGGTTCAAGGCCGGCATCGGCGCCGAGGCGATCAAGTCGATCCTTTCCGGTATCGATCTCGAGACCGAGCGCGTCACCATGCGCGCCGACCTGAAGGAGGCGACTTCAGAGGCCAAGCGGAAGAAGCTGGTGAAGCGTCTGAAGCTGGTCGAAAGCTTCATCGAATCGGGCACCAAGCCGGAGTGGATGATCCTCGACGTGGTGCCGGTGATTCCGCCCGAACTGCGCCCGCTGGTTCCGCTCGACGGCGGCCGGTTCGCGACCTCCGATCTCAATGACCTCTATCGCCGCGTCATCAACCGCAACAACCGCCTGAAGCGGCTGATCGAACTGCGCGCGCCGGACATCATCGTCCGCAACGAGAAGCGGATGCTGCAGGAGTCGGTCGATGCGCTGTTCGACAACGGCCGGCGCGGCCGGGCGATCACCGGCACCAACAAGCGGCCGCTGAACTCGCTGTCCGACATGCTGAAGGGCAAGCAGGGCCGGTTCCGCCAGAATCTGCTCGGCAAGCGCGTCGACTATTCGGGCCGTTCGGTCATCGTGGTCGGGCCGGAGCTGAAGCTGCACCAGTGCGGCCTGCCGAAGAAGATGGCGCTTGAGCTGTTCAAGCCGTTCATCTACGCCAAGCTCGAAAAATACGGCCTCGCCACCACGATCAAGGCGGCGAAGCGGATGGTCGAGAAAGAGCGGCCGGAGGTGTGGGACATTCTCGAGGAGGTGATCCGCGAGCATCCGGTGATGCTGAACCGCGCGCCGACCCTGCACCGACTCGGCATCCAGGCGTTCGAGCCGATCCTGATCGAGGGCAAGGCGATCCGGCTGCATCCGCTGGTCTGCACCGCCTTCAACGCGGATTTCGACGGCGACCAGATGGCCGTCCATGTTCCGCTGTCGATCGAGGCGCAGCTCGAAGCCCGTGTTCTGATGATGAGCACCAACAACATCCTCAACCCGGCGAACGGCAAGCCGATCATTGTGCCGAGCCAGGACATCGTGCTCGGACTCTATTATCTGTCGCTGGAGGCGGCGCAATACGCCGCGGTCGAGGACAAGGACGCGCCGGCTTTCGGCAATACCGGAGAGATCGAGCACGCGCTCGCGGTCGGCCGGGTGAAGCTGCACGACAAGATCCGCGCGCGCACCACCCGCACCACTGCCGAAGGCAAGGTCCGCGAAGTGGTCGTGACCACGCCGGGCCGGATGCTGATCGGCCAGTTGCTGCCCGGCCACAAGGATGTGCCGTTCACCCTGGTCAACAAGCAGCTCACCAAGAAATCGGTCTCCGATGTGATCGACGCGGTGTATCGCCATTGCGGCCAGAAGGAAGCGGTGATTTTCTGCGACCGGCTGATGGGGCTCGGCTTCACCCAGGCGGCGAAGGCGGGCATCTCGTTCGGCAAGGATGACATGGTCATCCCCGATGAGAAGCACACGCTGCTGGAAAAGACCCAGGCCGAGGTCAAGGAGTTCGAGGCGCAGTATCATGACGGCCTGATCACCGCGGGCGAGCGCTACAACAAGGTGGTCGACGCCTGGTCGCGCTGCAACGACGCGGTCGCCGCGGCGATGATGCGCGAGATTTCCCGTCAGGATCCGGGCAAGCCGACCAACTCGGTCTGGATGATGAGCCATTCCGGCGCGCGCGGGTCGCCGGCCCAGATGCGCCAGCTCGCGGGGATGCGCGGCCTGATGGCGAAGCCCTCGGGCGAGATCATCGAGCAGCCGATCCTGTCGAACTTCAAGGAAGGCCTGACCGTCGCCGAGTATTTCAACTCGACCCACGGCGCCCGCAAGGGCCTTGCGGACACCGCGCTGAAGACGGCGAACTCCGGCTATCTGACCCGGCGTCTGGTCGATGTCGCGCAGGATTGCATCGTGGTCAGCCAGGATTGCGGCACCGAGCGGGGCCTGACCGTGCGCGCGGTGATGGATGGCGGCGAGGTGATCTCCAGCCTGTCCGAGCGCGTACTTGGCCGCACCACCGCCGAGGACGTGCTCGACCCGATGACCCAGGCGGTCCTGGTGCCGGCGAGCACCCTGATCGAGGAGATCGAGGCGGCGCGGATCGAGAAGGCCGGCGTCGAGGGGCTGAAAATCCGCTCGGTGCTGACCTGCGAGGCGAAGGTCGGCGTCTGTGCCCAGTGCTATGGACGCGATCTTGCGCGCGGCACGCCGGTCAATATCGGCGAGGCAGTCGGCGTGATCGCCGCCCAGTCGATCGGCGAGCCGGGCACCCAGCTCACCATGCGCACCTTCCATATCGGCGGCGCGGCGCAGCGCGGGGCCGAGCAGTCGAACGTGGAAGCCAGCCATGACGGCACGGTGACGATCAAGAACCGCAGTGTCGTGGTCAACAGCGCGGGTGCGCCGATCGTGATGAGCCGCAACTGCGAGCTTGCGATCGCCGATGCGAACGGGCGCGAGCGGGCGCGGTTCAGGGTTCCTTACGGCGCGCGGCTGATCATCGACGAGGGCGATACGGTGACGCGCGGCCAGAAGCTGGCCGAGTGGGATCCCTACACGCTGCCGATCATCACCGAGCGGGCGGGCGTGGTCGAATACGCCGATCTTCTCGACGGCGTGACCCTGGTCGAGCGGGTCGACGAGGTGACCGGCCTGACGTCCAAGGTCGTGGTCGACTACAAGCAGTCGGCCAAGGGCGCGGATCTCCGGCCGCGTCTTCTGCTCAAGGACGCGAAGGGCGAGGTCGTCCGGCTTGCGAACGGCGCGGAGGCGCGGTCGTTCCTGCCGCCCGACTCGATCCTGTCGGTCGAGAACGGCACCGAGGTCCATGCCGGCGACGTGCTGGCGCGGATGCCGCGCGAGGGCAGCAAGACCCGTGACATCACCGGCGGTCTGCCGCGTGTGGCCGAACTGTTCGAGGCGCGCCGGCCGAAGGATCACGCGATCATCGCCGAAAACGATGGTCGGGTGGAGTTCGGCAAGGATTACAAGGCGAAGCGCCGGGTGATCGTGAAAAACGACGAGACCGGCGAGGAGACCGAGTATCTGGTGCCGAAGGGCAAGCACGTCTCGGTGCAGGAGGGCGACTACGTTCACCGGGGCGATCCGCTGGTCGACGGCCCGCGCGTGCCGCACGACATTCTCCGCGTGCTCGGGGTCGAGGCGCTGTCGGAATACCTGGTCAACGAGATCCAGGATGTCTACCGACTGCAGGGCGTGAAGATCAACGACAAGCACATCGAGGTCGTGGTCCGGCAGATGCTCCAGAAGATCGAGATCATCGAGCCGGGCGACACCACCTATCTGGTGGGCGAGCTGGTCGACCGGATCGAGTTCGACGACGAGAACGAGAGGCGGCTGGCGGCGGACGAGCGTCCGGCCCAGGGGCTGCCGGTGCTGCAGGGTATCACCAAGGCGAGCCTGCAGACCCAGAGCTTCATCTCGGCGGCCTCGTTCCAGGAGACCACGCGGGTGCTCACCGAGGCGGCCACCGCCGGCAAGACCGACGGCCTGCTCGGGCTGAAGGAGAACGTGATCGTCGGCCGGCTGATTCCGGCCGGCACCGGCAGCGTGATGAGCCGGCTGCGCGCGATCGCCGCCGGGCGCGACAAGCACACTCTGGCCGAGTCGCGGCCGGCCTTGCCGGCGCGCCGCGAGGCGGCCGTCGACTAACCTGGACTGCATGGCTGTTCCGACAGCACGCCGGCGGCCTCGTGTCGCCGGCGTTTTCGTTGGGTTTTCCGCAATCGTGTTGCGTGAAACCGGTGCGATCCGGGTGCTTCGGCCGGGTCGCGCGGAGGATTGTTCCGGAGCGCATATCCAGCGCGAAGATTCATGCCTTTGCCCCCTGAATCCGGCCCTGTGGCGCTTGACTTGGCATGAGGCTGCTCTTAAGGGTGGCGGCCTTAGCGAGGCTTGGGCATCGCCCGGCCGCGCCGTTCATTTACCTCACGCTTGCGGCGCCGTCGCCCGGTTCGGGTCGGCTCAGGTCGCGGGTCTGGGTTTGCCGCAAGCGGAGCACTCCTCCGCCTTGCGGTGTTTTTATGAGCGCGCGGCAGGGTGAAACCGGCGAGAAGGATCAGGATCGAGCATGCCGACTATCAACCAGTTGATCGCCAAGGGGCGGGAAGTTCGGGCCAAGCGCAACAAGGTGCCCGCGCTTGAGGGCTGCCCGCAGAAACGCGGCGTCTGCACGCGCGTCTACACCACCACGCCGAAGAAGCCGAACTCGGCCCTTCGAAAGGTGGCCAAGGTTCGTCTGACCAATGGCTATGAGGTGGTGAGCTACATCCCCGGCGAAGGCCACAACCTGCAGGAACACTCGGTCGTGCTGATCCGCGGCGGGCGCGTGAAGGACTTGCCGGGCGTTCGCTATCACATTCTGCGCGGCGTGCTCGATACCCAGGGCATCGCGAAGCGCCGGCAGCGCCGGTCGCTCTACGGCGCCAAGCGGCCGAAGTAAGGAGAGATTTCGTGAGCAGACGTCACCGCGCGGTCAAGCGCGAGGTTTTGCCGGACCCGAAATTCGGCGATATCGTGATCAGCCGGTTCATGAACGTGCTGATGTACGACGGCAAGAAATCGACCGCCGAATCGATCGTTTATGGCGCGCTCGACAGCCTGAAGCGCCGGGGCGGCCAGAATGCCGATCCGGTCCGGCTGTTCCACGAGGCGCTGGACAACGTGAAGCCGGCGATCGAGGTCCGGTCTCGCCGCGTCGGCGGTGCCACCTATCAGGTTCCGGTCGAGGTTCGCACCGAGCGACGTCAGGCGCTGGCGATCCGCTGGATCATCGAGTCGGCGCGCAAGCGCGGCGAGCACACGATGGAAGACCGGCTGTCGAACGAGCTGCTCGACGCGGTGAACAATCGCGGCGCCGCGGTGAAGAAGCGCGAGGACACGCATCGCATGGCCGAAGCCAACAAGGCGTTCAGCCACTATCGCTGGTAAGTTGACCCCTCTGGCCCGACGCGGATGACGGCGCGGGGCAGGATACGTTACGGAGAGACCGAACATGGCCAAGGCTAAATTCGAGCGGAACAAGCCGCACTGCAACATCGGCACGATCGGCCACGTCGATCATGGCAAGACTTCGCTGACCGCGGCGATCACCAAGGTGCTGGCGAAGACCGGCGGCGCGACCTTCCGCGCCTATGACAGCATCGACGCGGCTCCCGAAGAGCGCGCCCGCGGGATCACGATCGCGACCGCTCACGTCGAGTACGAGACGGCCAACCGTCACTACGCGCACGTCGACTGCCCCGGCCACGCCGACTATGTGAAGAACATGATCACCGGCGCCGCGCAGATGGACGGTGCGATTCTGGTGGTTTCTGCCGCCGACGGCCCGATGCCGCAGACCCGCGAGCACATCCTGCTCGCCCGTCAGGTCGGCGTGCCGGCGCTGGTCGTCTATCTGAACAAGATGGACATGGCCGATCC
>DASVGZ010000219.1:0-2664 GCA_036379275.1 Acidiphilium sp.
CCAAGCCGGGCCTTGATGCTCTTGAAGCCCTGCGCGTCGAGGAACGCGTTCAGCGCGGCCTCGTCATGCGGTGCGATCGCAAGGTCGGCGACCGGCACCGGCAGGTCGACATCGCAGCGGAGTTCGACAAGTTGGCGCGAGATGCGCGCCTCATCGGCGTAGGTCACCAGAGCGTCGCGCCGTTTCGACGGCTTCATCGCGCCTGTCGCCGCCGCTTCCAGAATCGCGTCCAGCGTGCCGTATTCGCCGATCAGTTGCGCCGCGCCTTTCGGCCCAATGCCGGGCACGCCGGGCACGTTATCCACACTGTCGCCCATCAGCGCCTGCATCTCGATCATCTTGCCGGGCATCACGCCGAATTTCGCCATCACCTCGGCAGGGCCGATCGGCGTCTGTTTGATCGGGTCGAGCATCGACACGCCATCGCCGAGCAGTTGCATCAGGTCTTTATCGGAGGAGACGATCACCGCCTCGCCGCCGTCACGCCGCATCGCCGCGGCATAGCTCGCGATCAGGTCGTCGGCCTCGAATCCCGCCAGTTCGATCGCCGGCACCGAAAAGGCGCGCGTCGCCTCGCGCACAAGGGCGAATTGCGGGATCAGTTCGGCCGGCGGCTCGGGCCGCTGCGCCTTGTAGCGCGGATCGATCTCGTTTCGGAACGTCTTGCGCCCGGCATCGAAAATCACCGCGAGATGGCTGCCGCCATGCTCCTTCAGCAACCGGGTCAGCATGTTGCAGAAGCCGAACACGGCGTTGACCGGCGTGCCGTCCTCTCGCGTCATCGGCGGCAGGGCGTGGAAAGCGCGGAAAATGAACCCCGAGCCATCCACCAGAACCAGACGTTTGACGGTCAATGTCCGTGGCCCGCGGCCGCACCCGCCTCCAGCACGTAGAGCCGGGAGCAATAGGGGCATTTCACCTCGCTTCCCTCGATTTTCAGATACACGCGCGGGTGGCCGAGCGGCCCGTCGCCGCCATCGCAGGCGACGACCCGATCGCGGACCCTGATCGTCTCGAAACTCGGCGCTGGCTGTGCGTCAGGCATGGAACCCCTCTTTGCTTGGCAATACCGGTCCATGATACCGCCCATTGCCGTGATTTCCTATCGCCCGCACCGTCTTCTGCCGGTTCTCTGGCTTCTCGCTCTCGCGGGCTGCGCGCGGCCGTTCCACACACCGGTTTCGACCGCCGGACACCCGATCGTCACCTCGGGGCAGTTCCGGCTCGCCGATGGCACCGCCCTGCCCTGGCGGGACTGGCTGCCCGAGCGTGCGCCGCGCGCCGTCGTTCTGGCGCTGCACGGTTTCAACGACAGCCGGGATGCCTGGGCGATGGCGGCCCCGACCCTCACCCGCGCCGGCATCGCGGTGTTCGCACCCGATCTGCCCGGTTTTGGCGCGACGCCGGGGCGCGGTTTCTGGCCCGGCACCGCGCGCATGGTAGGAGCGGCGCGGCAGATGGCGGCGATCCTGCACCGGCGCTATCCCGGCATTCCGCTCACCGTGATGGGCGAGAGCATGGGCGGTGCGGCAGCACTTCTGCTCGGCGCGCAGGGTGACACCGCCGTCGCGTCCTATGTGCTGGTCTCGCCGGCGGTGTGGGGCGGGCGGGCGATGGCCGCGCCGCTGCGCTTCGCCGCCGCCCTTTCCGGTGCCGTCGTGCCCGGAATGCGGCTGACCGGGCAGCGGATGAAGGTGCTGGCGAGCGACAATCGTCATGCCCTGACCCTTCTGTTCGAGGACCCCCTGACCATCCATGCGACGAGGCTCGGCACCGTCGCCGGGCTGGTGCGGATGATGGGCCGGGCGCAGGACGCCTGCTCGCGGTTCGCCCCGAAGCACGCGCTGATCCTGTATGGCGGACACGACCAGTTGATCCCGAAACCCGCCATGGCCGAATGCTGGCGGGCCCTGCCGCCCGACCCGGGCGTGCGCCTCGCCTTCTACCCACCCGACTACCATCTGATGCTGCTGGACCATGAGCGGGCCACGCCGACCGGGGATATCGCCGCCTTCATCCTGCACCCGGACGCCCCGCTGCCCTCCGCCGCCGGGACCGATGCGATGATCTTCATGGCCCGGCATTGAGCCCGCGCGCGAAACCCGCTATGTCGCCCTCACGGACCTGTAGCTCAGCTGGATAGAGCGTTGCCCTCCGAAGGCAAAGGTCGCGCGTTCGAATCGCGCCGGGTCCGCCATTTTCACTAGTAAATTCAAATGCTTATTGCCGGTTAACTCCATCGCTCGTGTTAAGCGGCAGTTGTTGCAACCACATTGCAACCACCTTCGGAATTCTCGTAGTACCAGCCAGCTTTGACAGATGAAATCTCGTAACATATGGGGCACTTTAGCCGACATTGGTGGGGCCGGGTTCAATCTCGGAAGACAACTCTATATTTTTCAATACTTTAAAAGTAGCTTTCCTGCGCAAACAGCAAATGAAGACCGTTTCTATGGCAGGGTGGTTTGAAACGTGCCGAAGCCACGCCCTGGGATGACGATTTGTATTTTTTGATCGCCCCTTAATGGCTGACCGAAAAAGATAGTTGAGCGATTTCAGCGAGTTGTGATTCAGTCGGTTTGCAACAACGGACGGGATCACGATGGCCTGGACTGAAACCGCTCGCCTTCGATATTGCCGGGACGGACTTCGCTATGCAAGCGA
>DASVGZ010000220.1:0-4879 GCA_036379275.1 Acidiphilium sp.
CCTGCCGAGCGGACAAACCTCCCGCGAGGTGCTCGATGCCTACCGCCTGATCTCCCAGGGCAGCGGCTGGCTCGACCGGGTTCGCGCCGGCATCGCCGAGGGAATGACCGCCGCCGCCGCGGTGGATCAGGTCGGCATCGAACTGCGCGGGCGGATGCGCAAGATCGCCGATCCCTATCTGCGCGAACGCCTCGCCGACATCGAGGATATGGTCGAGCGGATGCTGACCGCGCTCGGCGCCGGCACGCCGAAGCCGGACGATGCCAGCGGCATGATCCTGATTGCCCGGCGGCTCGGCCCGGCCGAATTGCTGGACTGGCACCGCCGCGGCATCGCCGGCGTCGCGATCGAGGAGGCGAGTTCGGGCGGCCATGCCGCGATCCTCGCGCGGGCGCTGGAAATCCCCGCCCTGGCGGTCGAGGCCGGCGCGACCGAGGCGGCGCGCCAGGGCGATCCCGTCCTGCTCGACGCCGATTCCGGCGCGCTGATCCTGCGTCCCAGCCCCGAGGTCACCACCCTCTACGACCGGGCGCTGGCCAGCCGGTCGAGCCGGGCGGTGGAACTCGCCGCCTATCGCGACCGCCCGGCCGAAACGCTGGACGGCACAAGGCTGACCCTGATGCTCAATGTCGGGCTGGCCTTCGAACTCGACCAGCTCGCCCGCACCGGCGCCGAGGGAATCGGGCTGTACCGGACCGAAATCGCCGCCCTCGCCGCGGCACGGGTTCCCGGCGTCGCCGCACAGGCCGCCGAATACCGCCGGGTGATCGAACGTGCAGGCAGCCATCGGGTGGTGTTCCGCACGCTCGATCTCGGCGCCGACAAGCTTTTGCCCGGCGAAGGCGAGGATATGGTGGAAAATCCGGCGATGGGCTGGCGCAGCCTCCGGGTCGGGCTCGACCGGCCGGTAATCCTGCGCCGCCAGTTGCGCGCCCTGCTGATGGGGGCGGCCGGCCACCGGCTGTCGATCATGTTCCCGATGGTGGCGACCGTCGCCGAATTCCGCGCCGCGCGCGACCTTCTGGAAGCCGAGGCGGCCCGGCTCGACGAGGTTCCGCGCGATATCGAGATCGGCGCGATGCTTGAGGTGCCGGCGCTGCTGTTCCAGCTTCCCGGCCTTCTGGCGGAAGCCGATTTCATCTCGCTCGGCACCAACGACCTGATGCAATTCCTGTTCGCCGCCGATCGCGGCGCGCCGCGCCTCGCCAACCGCTACGACGTGCTGTCAGCCCCGGTGCTCGAACTGATCGAGGGGCTCGCCGCCGCCTGCGCCGAGGAAGAAGTCGGGTTCTCGATCTGCGGCGAGGCCGCCGGCCGGCCATTGGACGCGCTCGCCTTCGCGGCGGTCGGGGTCAACACCCTGTCGATGTCCGGCGCCTCGATCCTGCCGGTGAAGGCCCTGCTCGCCGCCACCGACCTCAACCTCCTGCGCCCGGTGCTGCGCGAGCTGCGGCGCGCTGGAGCGGCCGGCGGCAGCCTGCGCGACCCCCTCACCGCCTGGGCGCGCGAGCACGGTTTGCCGATCTGACCCGAACCGGCTAGACTGGCGGGGAGATGAAGAATGCGGCATATGCCTTTGGGCGCGGCCGCGTCCCCCTGCGCAGCCCGGCTGCATTTTACTGCCACAAGCGGGGCCACGAGCGGAGCCACGAGCGAGGTTTCGACCTCTCGACGTTGATGACCAGTGATGAACGACATGGATGGTGACCGAGACACTGGCGTGAACATTCCCGATTTTCACGGTTCCGACCTGCAAGGCGCCGCCCGGGTCGGGGCGGAACTTCGCGGTGTGCGCGAGCGGCTCGGCTGGAAGCTGACCGATCTCGCTGCCCGGCTGAAAATCCGCCGGCCGTTCCTGGAAGCGATTGAGGCCGGTGACCTCGCCGCCCTGCCCGCGCCTGCCTATGCCGCCGGGTTCATCCGGTCCTACGCCGAGGCGATGGGGCTCGACCCCGAGGAAATCCTGCGCCGGTTCCGCGCCGAGGGCATGAGCCGCGAGCGGCAGCCGAAGCTCACCTTCCCCGAACCGGTGCCGGACCGGGCGGTGCCCCCGGGGGCGATCGTGTTCATCGCGGTAGTCATCGCCATCGGCGCCTATTTCCTGTGGTACCGGCACTCCGAGCATGAATTGCGCATGGCCCGGATGGTGCCCCCGGTGCCGGCAAAGCTGGCGCCGCTGGCGGTACCGGCAGCGCCCCCCGCTTCCGTGAAACCGGCTTCCGTGAAACCAGCTTCCGCGAAACCCACCCCGGCGCAGAATGTCGCGGTGGCCGGCACTGCCCCGGTTGCGCCTGCCGCGACCCCGGCGAATACCACGACAGTCACACCCGCCAGCCCGGCGACGGCAGCCGCATCGAACGGTCAGGCCGCCGCGCCTTCTTCCGCGACAGCCGCCCCATCGGGCACGACAGCACCCGGAACGACCCCCGCTGTCGTGGCCGCCACCAACCCGCTGGTGATCAGCGCGATCGCCGATAGCTGGGTTCAGGTGCGTGGCACAGGCGGCACGATCCTGTTCAGCCGCATCCTGAAAGCCGGGCAATCCTGGCCGGTGCCGGACGAGCCCGGCCTCACCCTCACCACCGGCAATGCCGGCGGAACGGTCCTGATCCGCAACGGCGTCACCGGCACGCCGCTCGGCGTCGCGGGGGCGGTGCTGCGCAACGTCCCGCTCACCAAAGCTCCGGCGTCCTCCACCGGCACCGTCGCATCTCCTGCCGCCGCGCCGCCATCTCCGTCCCTGTCCAGCCCGGCGGCAGCCGCGTCGAACTGATATCCGCCCAACCCGATGCCGCATCGTCCGTTTCGAAAGTCGTCATTTCCGAAAGTCCACTCATGAATTACCGCGAATACCAGCAGATCGACCGCCGCAAATCCCGCCAGATCAGCGTCGGCCCGGTGAAAGTCGGCGGCGATGCGCCGATTTCGGTGCAGACCATGACCAACACCCCGACCGAGGACGTGGCGGCGACGGTCGCGCAGATCCTCCGCGCCGAAAAGGCCGGCGTGGATATCGTTCGGGTCTCCTGCCCGGACGAGGCGAGCACGGCGGCGCTGGCCGACATCGTGCGCCAGGTCAACGTTCCGGTCGTCGCGGACATCCATTTCCACTACAAGCGCGCGATCGAGGCAGCGAAGGCGGGCGCTGCCTGCCTGCGCATCAATCCGGGCAATATCGGCAGCGCCGAACGGGTGCGCGAGGTGATCAAGGCCGCGCGCGACCATGGCTGCTCGATGCGCATCGGCGTCAACGCCGGCTCGCTGGAGAAGCACCTGCTCGAAAAATACGGCGAGCCGAACCCGGACGCCCTGGTCGAATCCGCGCTCGAACATGCGAAAATCCTGCAGGATAACGATTTCCACGAATTCAAGATCAGCGTGAAGGCGTCGGACGTGTTCCTCGCGGTCGCCGCCTATCAGCAACTCGCCGAAGTCTGCGACCATCCGCTGCATATCGGCATCACCGAGGCGGGCGGCCGGCGCACCGGCACGGTGAAATCCTCGATCGGACTGGGCTCGCTGCTCTGGGCCGGCATCGGCGACACCATGCGCGTCTCGCTCTCCGCCGAACCCGAGGAAGAGGTAAAGGTCGGCTGGGACATCCTGAAATCGCTGGGCATCCGCCATCGCGGCGTGCGGATCATCTCCTGCCCGTCCTGCGCGCGTCAGGGCTTCAACGTGATCGAGACGGTCTCGAAGCTGGAGGACCGGCTCGCCCATATCGAAACCCCGATCACCCTGTCGATCATCGGCTGCGTGGTGAACGGACCGGGCGAGGCACTGATGACCGATCTCGGCGTCACCGGCGGCGGCAACGGCCGGCACATGATCTACTCGGCCGGCAGGACCGACCACACGATCGACGGCGGCGACATGATCGACCACGTGGTCGAACTCGTCGAGAAACGCGCGGCCCTGCTGAAGGCCGAGGCCGAACGCGCGAAACAGGCCGCCGAGTGACCGCGGGGCGCTCCCGCCCCGCCTTTCACGCCATCACAAGAACCGACTGAAATAACACAATGACAGAGAAGACCCTGCAGCCCGTCCGTGGCACGCGCGACCTGATCGGCGAGGATGCGCGCCGGCACCTGCACGTAGTGGAAACCGCGCGTCGCGTCACCGCGCTGTACGGCGCATCGGAATGGGCAATTCCGATCTTCGAGGCCACATCGGTGTTCTCCCGCACCCTTGGCGACACCTCGGATGTCGTCACCAAGGAAATGTACACCTTCGAGGATCGCAGCGGCGAGAGCATCACGCTCCGCCCGGAAGCGACCGCCGGGATCTGCCGCGCCGTCATCTCCAACGGTCTTACCCAGACCCTGCCGCAGAAAATCTTCTTCCAGGGCCCGATGTTCCGCTACGAGCGACCGCAGAAAGGCCGCTACCGCCAGTTCCACCAGCTTGATTTCGAGATCATCGGCGTCGCCGAACCTCTGGCCGACGCCGAGGCCATCGCCTGCGGCTGGCAGATCCTGCGCGAACTCGGCATCGCCGATAACACTGTGCTCAACCTCAACACGCTCGGCGACAAGGCGAGCCGCGACGCCTATCGCAGCGCACTGGTCGCCTGTCTCTCCCGCTACGAGTCCGAACTTTCGGCGGACAGCCGCACCCGCCTCGTGAAAAACCCGCTGCGCATCCTCGATTCCAAGGATGCGGGCGACATCGCCATCCTCGCCGAAGCGCCGGTGATCTACGACCACCTGAACGCCGAATCCGCTTCATTCTATAACGGCGTGAAAGACACACTCACCCGGTTCGGCATCCCCTTCGTCGAGAACCCGCGCATCGTCCGTGGATTCGACTACTACAATCACACCGCATTCGAATTCGTCACCACGGCACTCGGCTCCCAGGGAACCGTGCTCGGCGGCGG
>DASVGZ010000221.1:0-14697 GCA_036379275.1 Acidiphilium sp.
CGGCCGATGAAGCGCGCGACCCGGTCGGTCGCCTGCGCGCCCTGGCTCAGCCAGTGGGTGACGCGCTCGGCCTGCAGCCGCACCCGGTCCTCGTGCTCGGCCGGCAGCATCGGATTGTAGCTGCCGAGCTTCTCGATGAACTTGCCATCGCGCGGGCTGCGGCTGTCGGCCACCACGATGTGGTAGAACGGCCGCTTCTTCGCACCGGCGCGGGCAAGTCTGATCTTCAGCGACATTGTTTTCGGTCTCCTTGGTAAAATCGGTAAAACGTCAGAACGGCCGCCTGCCGCCGCCCTGGGGCAGCAACGCGGCCAAACCTCCGCGCGCGAGGCCCTTCTGGCCCAGCTTCTGCGCGCGCTTCATCATGTCCTTCATCTGGTCGAACTGCTTGAGCAGCCGGTTGACCTCCTGCACCGTGGTCCCCGATCCCGCCGCGACCCGCTTCTTCCGGCTCGCCTTCATCAGGTCGGGATTGTACCGCTCCGCCTTCGTCATCGACGAGATGATCGCCGCCTGCCGCTTCAGGATCGCGGTGTCGAGATTGGCGTCGGCAAGCTGCTGCTTGACCTTGCCCACCCCGGGCAACATCCCGAGAATCCCCGAAAGTGACCCCATCTTGGCGATCTGCCTGAGCTGCTCGGCATAGTCCTCCAGGTCGAACTTGCCCTTCGCCATCTTCGCGGCGAGCTTCTCGGCCTTCTCCTGATCGACCGTCTCCGACGCCTTCTCGACCAGCGACACGATGTCGCCCATGCCGAGAATCCGTCCGGCGATCCGCTCGGGATGGAACGGCTCCATGGCATCGAGCTTCTCGCCCATGCCCATCAGCTTGATCGGCGCGCCGGTCACCGCCCGCATCGACAGGGCCGCGCCACCGCGCGCATCGCCGTCGAGCCGGGTCATCACGATACCGGTGATATTCACCGCCTCGTTGAACGCGGTCGCGGTCGCCACCGCGTCCTGGCCGGTCATCGCATCGACCACAAGAAGCGTCTCGGCCGGCTCGGTCGCGGCGCGGATCGCCCTGACCTCGTCCATCAAATCCTGATCGATCGACAGCCGCCCGGCGGTGTCGAGGATCACCACGTCGTAGACCTCGCGCCGCCCGGTCTCCATCGCGCGGCGAGCGATCTGCACCGGCGTCTCCCCGGCGACGATCGGCAGCGAGGCGACACCCGCCCGCTCGGCGAGCTGCGCCAACTGGAGCTGAGCCGCCGGCCGCTGGGTATCGAGGCTCGCCAGCAGAACCTTCTTGCGCTGCCTGTCTTTCAGGAACAGGGCGATCTTGCCGGAGGTCGTGGTCTTGCCAGAGCCCTGCAACCCGACCATCAGGAACGGGATCGGCGAAACCGCGTTCAGGTTCAGCGGAACCGCACCCTCGCCACCCAGCGCCTCGATCAGCGCGTCGTTGACGATCTTCACCACCTGCTGGCCGGGCGCGACCGATTTCAACACTTCCGCGCCGACCGCCTGCAACCGGACCTTTGCGATGAAATCGCGGACCACGGGGAGGGCGACATCGGCTTCGAGCAGCGCGAGGCGGATATCGCGCATCGCCTCGATCACGTCGGACTCGGACAGCGCGCCGCGCCGGCGGAGCCGGTCGAACACATCGCCGAGTTTGCCCGAAAGGGCGTCGAACATCGCGCAGCTCCTCAAACGCGGAACGCGCCGCGGTGCGAAACTCGCAGCGCGGCGGACCGGATCAGCGCGGACATCTGCCCCAACCCCGCCCCCCGGTCAAGCACCCCGCGCGCGCAAGCCGGGTTACGGACGATACGCTTTCCCCGGCATGACTCATATGCCGGTGCATTATTATGCGCGGGCTTAGCCATCCGTTAACTGGTCCGCGTGCATGATCGCCCGGTTTTCGCACCGAATGTCGCAACCGGGTGCGCCAGGGGTGATGCCGTGAACGACGATGGCCCGGATATATTGACAGAGCCCGCCGCTGCCGACCTCACGGCCACGCCCGTCCCGCGCCTCGCCGGCCTGCTGCTGCGTCAGGACATCGGCACGGCGATCGCCGGTGCCGACAGCTTCGCCGAGGCGCTGCACCGCTTTCTCGACCATGCCGGGCGCTGGCTCGGCGCCTCCTACTGCATCGTGCCGGAAGCCGATCCGGACCGGCGGAGCTATCGCTACATCGCCGGCTATGCGGTGGACGAGGCGGTCATTCGCAACATCGCCCCCGAGCGCAACCGGACTCCGCGCCCGCTCACCGAACTGAGCTGCGCCGCGACCCTGACCGACGGCATCGCGATCGACAGCGGCCCGCTCGACGAGGCCGGCGACGCCGGCCCGCACCGATGCCTCGCCGCCGCGATCCGGCTCGGCACACGACGGCAGTTCGCCCTGCCCCTGCCGGTCGGCACCCGCCGCTTTGCCTTGCTCGTCGGGTTCAAGACACCGGCGATCCCGACGGAAACCCGCGCCCTCTGTCACGATCTGGCGGACTGGGCCATCCCCTTGCTCCAAGGCAAGCTGCGCGAGGACGCCCTGGCCCGCTCGAACGCCCTGCTCGATCGCACCAACCGCGCTTTGCAGACCCTGACCGGCTGCAACCAGGCTCTCGCCCGCGCGGCCACCGAACCGGATCTCGTCGCGGCGATCTGCCGTGTCGCGGTCGAGATCGGCCGTTACAGCGCGGCCTGGGTCGGCATGGCGGAACCGGGCCCCGACGCCGTTCTCCGGCCAGCCGCGCACGCCGGCACCGGCCTCGACGATCTGGAAACGCAGTCCCTTTCCTGGGCGGACGTTCCGCACGGCCGGGGTCCTGCCGCGATCGCGGTGCGCGAGAACCGGACGGTCATCATCGACGACATCGCCCACCCGCCACCCAAATGCCCTTGCCAGGACATCGCCTCCGGCATCCTGTGTCACGGAACCGGGAATCGCTTGCCCGGGCATACTCCCGGCAAATGCTCCTGGCGGGACGCCGCACGCCGCGCCGGCTACACCGCCTGCATCGCCCTTCCCCTGCGTGATGCGGCCGGCGTCGCCTTCGGCGCCCTCGCCTTGTATGCGCTCGGCGCCACCGACCCCGACGATATCAGGCACACCGTGTTCGACAGCGAGGAAATCCGGCTGCTGACCGAACTCGCCACCGATCTCGCCTACGGTATCCGCACCCTGCGCGACCGCGCCGCCCGCACATGCAGCGAGCAGCGGCTCACCCGTCTGCTCGAATCGAGTTCCACGATCATCTACGCGATGGACGGCCCTGTCGATGCAGACGGTCCGGCCGATCCGGCCGCGTTTCCCTTCACCGAGATCAGCGCCAATATCGAGCGCCTGTTCGGCTACACGCCGGACGCTGCTCTCGCCCCCGCCTGGTGGATCGACAATGTCCACCCGTCGGATCGGTCCGCCGTCCTCGCCGGCACGCGGCAACTCCTGACCCGAGACACGGTGATCCACCGCTACCGGTTCCGTCGGCACGACGGCACCTGGCGCTGGGTCCGCGATGAACTGACCGCGATCCGCGATTCCGAAGGGCGAATCCGGCGCATCGTCGGCGCCTGGGTGGACATCACCGAGAAACAGCAGGCCGACGAGGACATCTACCGCCTCGCCTATTTCGACCAGTTGACCGGTCTGCCGAACCGCGCCGCCCTGCAACTGCGCCTTCAGGCTGAACTCGCGGGGGCGCGCGGCTCCGGCACCACCGGCGCCCTCCTGTTCATCGACCTCGACGGTTTCAAGGCGATCAACGACCTGCGCGGCCACCCGGTCGGCGATATCGTGCTGGATCAGGTCGGCCGCCGGCTGCAATCGGCCCTGCGCGGCTCCGATACGGTTGCCCGTCTGGGTGGCGACGAATTCGTCGTCCTGCTCTCCCGGCTCGCCGGCACCACGGACCGCGCGGCGGACATCGCGCACGATCTGGCGCAAAAGCTGCATACCGCCCTCGTTCCGCCGGTTCACGCCGCCGGCCATGAATGCTACGTCACCGCGAGCATCGGCATCGCCCTGTTCCCGCAGGACGCCTCCGGCATCGACGACATCCTGCGTCAAGCCGACATCGCCATGTATCAGGCCAAGGCGTCGGACATCGCCAACACCGCCTTCTTCGAACCGGCGATGCAGGACCGCGTCGCCCAGCGCCACGCCATCGAGCAGACCCTGCGCGAAGCGCTCGACCACGACCGGTTCGAGGTCTGGCTGCAGCCCCAGGTCGGCCGTGGCAGCGATGTCATCGGCGTCGAGGCGCTGATCCGGCTGCGCCGCGCCGATGGCAGCATCGTCCTGCCCAACGATTTCATCCCGGTCGCCGAGCAGACCGGCGTCGTGCTGGCGATGGGAAAATGGATGCTGCGCGCGGTCTGCCGCATCATCGCCGATCAGGCGCGGCGCGGCCGGCGCCTGCGCATCGCGATCAATGTCAGCCCGCGCCAGTTCCGCGATCCCGCCTTCGTGCCCGATGTCGAGCGCGTCCTCGCCGAAACCGGCGTCGATCCGCACGATCTTCTGATCGAGATCACCGAAAGCCTGCTGATCGACCGGCTCGACGAGGTGGCGGCGAAAATGCGCGCCCTTGCCACCCACGGCATCCGCTTCTCGATCGACGATTTCGGCACCGGCTATTCCAGTCTCGGCTATCTGCAAACCCTGCCGATCGCCGAGATCAAGATCGACCGCGGCTTCATCCGCCACCTGCCGGACGGCGCGCGGGACGCAACACTCGCCGAGGCAATTCTGGCGATGACCCGCCATCTCGGCCTCTCGGTCGTCGCCGAAGGGGTGGAAACCGAGGCGCAGGCGGCCTTTCTCCGCCTGCGCGACTGCGATTCGATGCAGGGCTACCTGTTCGGCCGGCCCGAACCCGCCGGAATCTGGCTCGACCGCTGGTCTGCCGCCCTCACGGCTCCGATACCGAAGACACCGACGCCGCATGGTACGGCGCACTCACCGGAAACGACGTGCCATAGGCGGCATTGATACCCGAAACCAGCCTTGGGTCGCCGGACGTGCAGGCGCTCAGGAGAAAAATCGCCGCCACCATGAAAATCCGCAAAATCGCGTTCATCGGAGTGTCCCTCGAACCTCACGCGGCCTTGCGGCGCACCTGTTCGGCGGCGTACAGCGCGCCCTCCTCGGCAAGCGCGCGGGCGATACTCGGGCGCCGGCGCAACCTTTCAGAATACTCCAGCACCGCCGGAAACCTTTTCAGCTCGACCGGCGTCGCCTGACACCAGTTGAGCACGGTCACCAGATAGGCATCGGCGACGCTGAAGCTTTCAAGCAGGAACTCCCGTCCGTCCAGATAGCCGTCGAGATAAGCAAGCCGCCGGTCACACCGCTCCAGAACCCTGGCTTTCTCCGTCTCCGGCAAGCCCCGGTCGAACAGCGGCATGAAGATCGCCTTGTGCAGCTCGGTGCCGATGAAGCTCAGCCATTGCTGCAACCGGGTCCGCGCCATGCCACCGCGCGGCGCCAGCCCCGCCTCGGGGAACCGGTCGGCGATATATTGCAGGATCGCCGCGTTCTCGGTCAGCACCTCATCCTCGTCGGTGCGGATCACCGGCACCAGCCCGAGCGGATTGACCGCGTGAAAATCCTTGCCATCCGCAGTGAGTTTGGTTCGCGAATCGACCTCGACGAACCGCGCCTTCGCATCCGCCTCGTACAGCGCGATCCGGGACGCCATCGAGCAGGCGAGTGGCGAAAAATAGAGCTGCATGACATGATCTCCGTATGGATTGTTTAATTTACCAATTCGCATAATACTAACAGCACCACCCGCGCGTCAAGGATTTTTTCCGAAATGGTACAAAATAAGCGACCCACGGACGGAAAACGGCGCGGCCGCCCGCGCGCCTACGACCCGGAAACCGCGCTCCGCCAGGCTCTCGATGCCTTCTGGAAGACCGGCTTTTCCGGCACCTCGCTCGATGACATCGCGCAGGCGACCGGGATGAACCGGCCCAGCCTCTATGCCGCGTTCGGTGACAAGCACGCGCTCTATCTCAAGGCGCTCGACCAGTACTGGCGCGACAGTATCGAGGCGATGCGCGACATTCTCGACCGGAAACTGCCTCTGGCCGAAACCCTGATGCTGATTTTCGACCGCGCGCTCGACATCTATTTCTCCGGCGACGGCGCGCCACGCGGCTGTTTCGCGGTCGGCACCGCCGTCACCGAAGCGGTCGAGGACGCGGAGATCCGGGCCACCCTCACGGCCAGCCTGAACCGGCTCGATGGCAATTTCGACGCTCTGATCCGCGCCGCCCGGGCGCGTGGCGAAATCGCGCCGGACGCCGACCCGGCCTCGCTCGCCATTCTCGCCACCGCCACCGTGCACACCCTCGCCCTGCGCGCCCGCTCCGGTGTCGCGCGCGCCGAACTGCAACGCCTCGCCCGCCGGGCGGTCACGGTGATCTGCGGCCGCGAACCGCTTGACGTTCAACCCTCATCGGGATGACCATCCCTCCAACCGGAGGACACCATCATGAACGTCACCACGAAAGTCGCGCCCCCGCCCGGCATCGGCGCCGAGGAATGGCAAATCCGCTGCGATCTCGCCGCCCTTTACCGTCTCGTCGCGCATTTCCGCATGACCGATTTCATCTACACCCATATCAGCGCGCGCATCCCCGGCCCCGAACACCATTTCCTGATCAACGATTACGGCGTGATGTTCCATGAAATGCGCGCCTCGGATCTGGTAAAAATCGACCTCGACGGCAACCAGGTCGAAACGCCCGGCAAAACCTCCGGTCAGACCGGGCAAACCGTCAACTCGGCCGGCTTCACCATCCATTCGGCGATCCACGCCGCCCGCCCCGATCTCACCTGCGTCATCCACACCCACACCGCGGCCGGCATCGCGGTCGCCGCACAGGAACAGGGGCTGCTGCCGATGAGCCAGCACGCGATGAAGTACTACGGCTGTCTGTCCTATCACGGCTATGAGGGCATCGCCCTCGATCTCGACGAACGCTCGCGCATCGTCGCCGATCTCGGCCAGAACCGGGCGATGATCCTGCGCAATCACGGACTTCTGGTCGGTGGCCGCACCATCCCGGAGGCGTTTCTCGAAATCTATTTTCTCGAACGCGCCTGCCAGGCCCAGGTCGCCGCGCTGTCAGGCGGAGCAAAACTGGTCATCCCGCCGCCCGAGGTCTGCGAACACACCGCCGCGCAATACCGGCTCGACGAGGCGGACGGCATGGCCCATTTCAAGCTGGCCTGGCGCTCCGCGCTGCGCCTGATCGAAAACGGCCCGACCGATTACCGGACCTGACCGGCCGGATTCCGACCGACCGGAATCACCTGCAAAAAGCCGGCCTCACACCCGCATCGCCTCGTGCGGCCGGGTGAACTGCGCCGCCTTCGCGTCCGAGGTGGTCAGGATCAGATAAGCGATCCCCGCCACCACCGCCGAAACCAGGAACGAGATATCGCCAAACCCCGGATGCGCTGCGGCGAAAGCCCCGACAAACAGCGGATACTGATTGAAGAACGGCACGCTCACCACGATCCCGATGATCCAGGCAACAAAGCCCGCGCTCACCCCGCCCATCCGCGAATGCCTCCGGGTGAAATGCGCAAGCAACGTCACCACGATCCACGGCGCGGTCCAGTAGCCGAGGAAGAACAGGAAATCCTCATAGCTCTTGATGAAATTGGTTGCCGCCAGAACCGAGATGATGGTGCCGATCACGCCGCTGATCACCGCCGCCTGCCATTGTTTCAGCCGCACGCCCAGCGCCAGCGACGACAGGGTCGCCGAGTAGATGTTGATGATGTTGGCGCTCACCGTGCCGATCACGATCGCGACGATCAGCGGAATGTGGAACCAGTTCGGCATCCACGCGGTGAACAGGTCGGACGGCTTGCTGAGCGTCACCGTCGCGCCGATCATCGCGCCCAGCACCTCCATCCAGATGCAGGAAATCAGGCAGGCGAAGAACACGTTGTTGAACACCGCGCGCTTGGTCTCGCCCGGCTCGCCCTGGTGCTTGAGATAGCGCGTATAGTCCGACGAATACGGAATCCAGCCGAGCACATAGGCCACCACGACCGAAACGGTCAGGATGAACGCGCCGGACGTGCCGCCCACGTCCTTCAGCAGCTTGGGGTTGGCCACCGGCATCTGGGTGATATGCAGCCCCGCGATCACACTGAGGATCAGGAAGATCACCACCAGAAGGTAGAAGAAATACTTCTCGGCGGCGTGGATCAGGTCGTGCCCGACCAGGGCGATCGCCGCCTGGATCACGCACAGGACGATGATGTTGGCGATCAGCCCGGTGCCGAGCATGTATTGCAGGGCGTATCCGCCGATAATCGTGTTCACCCCGAACCAGGAGAACCCGCCGAAAAAATTCAGGAACGACGGCAGCTTGTTGCAGCGCCGGCCGAACCAGGCCGCGCCCTGGATCATCTGCGGCAGCCCGTATTCGACGCCGAGGGTCGAGAAGGCCGCGAGCAGCGCCGCCCCGATCAGGTTGCCGAGAATGATCGCAGCAATCGCATCGGTCGCCGACAGGCCGAACACGCCGGTCGCCAGCGCCCCGGTGGTGAGGGTCGCGAATTCCACGTTGGCCGCCATCCACAGCCCGAACAGGGCACGCGGCTTGCCATGAGCCTCTTCCGCCGTCACCGGCGCGATTCCCTTGTCCTCGATTGTCAACGGTGCGGCTTCGGTCATGGTCTCCCCGCTCAAGGCGTCCCTGTTCTTGTTTTTCAGCCGGCGCCGTCCGGCGCCGCTGGAGTCATGCCCGAAATCGACTCAGAAGCCAAACGAAATCGTTTACGCGACCTGACGCACCCAGCCGTAGCGATCCTCGACCTTGCCGGTCTGCATCCCGACCAGATCCGCCTTCAGCGCGGCAGCCACCGGAAACCCGTTCGCCCCGAAGCGGATATCGAGATTCTTCCCCTTGAACCGCGCGATCGGCGCGATCACCGCGGCGGTGCCGCAGGCGAAGGCCTCGGCCACCTCGCCGGTCGCGGCCGCCTCGGCCAGCGCGCCGATGATCACCGGCTCCTCCCGGATCGCGAGGCCGCGATCCTTCGCAAGCCGGATCACGCTCTTGCGGGTGATGCCTTCGAGGATGTTGCCGTTGAGCGGCGGCGTGACCAGAACCCCGTCCTTGCGGACGAAAAACACGTTCATCCCGCCCATTTCCTCGATCCGCTGATGCCCGCAGGCATCGAGGAACAGAACCTGGTCGCAGGCATTGTCATAGGCTTCGGCCTGCGGCAGCAGACTCGCGGCATAGTTGCCGCCGCATTTCGCCGCCCCTGTCCCGCCGGTCGCCGCCCGGCTGTAGTCGGTGCTGACCCACACGGTCAGCCCGGCATCCGACGAGAAATAGGACACCACCGGCGTCGCGATCACGATGAACTGGTATTGCTTCGCCGGCCGCACGCCGAGAAACGGCTCGTTGGCGATCACGTAGGGTCGAATATACAGGCTGTGCCCCTCGGTGCCGGAAACCCAGCCCGCATCGGCCGAAACCAGGGTTTCCACCGCCTTGAGAAACATCTCCTCCGGCACCGGCGTCATCGCCATGCGCTCGGCGGACAGCCGGAACCGCCGCGCGTTCTCCTCGGGGCGGAACAGCACGACCCGCCCGTCCGGCGTGCGATAGGCCTTCATCCCCTCGAAAATTTCCTGGGCATAATGCAGCACCGCCGCCGCCGGATGCATCTGGAGCGCGCCGAACGCGCACAGCCGCGCATCGTGCCAGCCCACGCCATCGTCGTAATCGACGATCACCATGTGGTCGGTAAAATGCTTGCCAAAGCCGGGATCGGCCAGAACCGCCTCCCGCTCGCTGGTGGACAGGGCCTTCGGATTCTTCTCGATCGAAAAGGCGACAGCGTTCATCATGATCCCCCGGTTTTTATTCGTCAGCCCAGCCTTCCGGCCGTTATCGGCGCCGCGTCAGAACCCGCCCCGCCACCACGTCGAGCCGCGCCAGCGCATCGGGATCGCGCATCGTCTCGGCGGTGATGATCGCATGGTCCAGCGCGTGATCGCACCCGGCGGCGCAATCGCCCCGTTCGCCCCCCGGTTCGCCGCCCAGCACCGGCACCACGGCGCGCACCAGCGCGCGGGCGCGATCGGCATTGCCGTGCAGAACCTTCACCACCTGCTCGACCGTCACCGCATCATGATCATCGTGCCAGCAATCGTAGTCGGTCACCATGGCGACGGTCGCGTAGCAAAGCTCCGCCTCGCGCGCGAGTTTCGCTTCCGGCATGTTGGTCATGCCGATCACCGAACAGCCCCAGTTCCGGTACAGGTTGCTCTCCGCCCGGGTGGAGAATTGCGGTCCCTCCATGGTCAGATAGGTGCCGCCGCGCACGACCGGCGCGCCGATGCTGCGCGCCGCCGCCTCCAACGCGTCACCGAGCCGCGAGCAGACCGGGTCGGCCATCGACACGTGAGCAACGCAGCCCGCGCCGAAAAAGCTTTTCGCCCGCGCGAAGGTCCGGTCGATGAACTGGTCGACGATCACGAAATGCCCCGGTGGCAACTCCGCCTTCAGGCTGCCCACCGCCGAGAGCGAGATCACGTCGGTCACCCCGACGCGCTTCAGCGCATCGATATTCGCCCGATAGTTCAGATCGGTCGGCGACAGCCGGTGTCCCCTGCCGTGGCGCGGCAGAAACACCACCGAAACCCCGTCCAGCGTGCCCGACAGCAACTCGTCGGACGGCTCGCCCCACGGCGTCAGGATCCGCTCCCATCGCTGATCCTGCAGCCCCTCGATCTCGTACAGCCCCGACCCGCCGATGATGCCGATCACCGGCTTGCGGGCCGCGCCGCTCATACCCGCCGCCCCGAACGGAGCGCGAGCCCGCCGAAGATGCCGAGCACGATGAGGAACAGGATGATCCTGAGCCCGACCGCCTTGCGCTCGTCGAGGGTCGGGTTCGCGGTCCAGGCGAGGAACGCCGCCACGTCATGCGCCATCTGCTGAACGCTCGGCTTCTTGCCGTCGGCCAGCGTCACCGAGCCGGGCTTGAGCGCGGGCGGCATCGCGGTCTGCAGGCCCGGAAACGCGACGTTGTAGTAATGGCCGGGCAGCATCGTCACATCCGGCGGCGCGGCGCGATAGCCCATCAGCAGGGAATAGATGTAATCCGCGCCGTTCTTGTGCCCCCGCTCGATCAGCGACAGGTCGGGCGGAATCGCACCGTGGAATTTCGCCGCCGCCGCCGCATCGTCGGGGAACGGCGCGCGGAACGTATCGCGCGCCATCAGCGGCGCCTTGCCGGGCGGATCGGCCGATTTCTCCGCGTTCAGCTTCGCCAGCACGGCGGCGATATCCTGCGGGGCGAGGCCGAGATGGCGAAGGTCGCGATAATGCACCAGGCCGAGCCCGTGGCAGCTCGCACAGTTCGCCTGATAGACCGCGAAGCCGACCTGGAGATCCGTCTTGTCGTAGGTGCCGAGCGGCGACTGGAAGCTGAACTCCTGCGGCAGCCGCGTCTGCGCGCTGGCACTCCGCGCGAGACCGGACAGCGCGAGTGCCGCCACGGCGGCGAAAATCAGGCGGCGCATCAGGCGATCCTCCGGGCGATGCGCGCCGGCACCGCGTGCTCGGGCGCCAGCATGGTCACCAGCGGCGTGATGATGATGAAATGGACGAACAGCCAGATCGTGGTGATGTCGATCACCACCGGCCACGCCCCCACGGCCGGCTCGGCGGCTGCGACCGACAGGACGATCCAGTCGATCGCAAGCAGGATCACGAATCCGGCATAGACCGGCCGGTAGCGCCCGCTCGCCACCTTGCCCTGGTCGAGCCAGGGCAACGCACCCAGCAGGATCAGCGCCGCCACGGTCAGCAGCGTTCCGCCGCCCACGCTCATCCCGGCCCGCGCGAGGCCGTGGAACCCGAGCAGATACCAGGGCGGCGCCGGCCGCACCGGAATCGAGAGCGGATCGGTCAGGCTCATCCCGGCCGGCTGGCCGAGATCGGGCGCGAAGGTGATGATCAGCGCGAAAATGAACGCGAAGATGATGAAGGCGGAAAACACCTTCCCGGCATAGGCCGATTGCGGCACCATATCTCCCGCATCGGTCACCGCGATGCCGTCGGGGTTGGCCGGCTTCGCCGCGCGCGAGGCGGCATAGCCGAGCAGCGCGATCAGGATCACCAGAACCCCGATCGCCTCGTGCAGCATCGCGATCCGCGGCGCGGTCGCCGGCCCCACCACGAACCCGGCGAGGAACCACTGCGACAGCCCGTCGCCGAAAATCGGGATCGCCGCGATATGCGCGGCCATCACGGTCAGCGACGCCTGCGCGAGCGCGCCGCCGGTCATCGCGAAGCCGCAGAACCCGACCGCGAGAAACACGAAGAACCGGAACACCTCGATGATCCAGACGAGGTCCCGCCCGTTGCGATAGCTGCCGTAATAAAGGCCCCGGAACAGCTCGATATAGACCACGCCGAACAGCATGGTCGTGCCGTCGAGGTGCAGATCGTGGATCAGCCAGCCGAAATTCACCTCACGGGTGTACTGCTCGATCGACGCCGCCGCCCCGTGCGTGGTCGGCACATAGGCGAAGCCGAGCCAGATTCCGCTCACCGCCAGCACCCCGAGCGCCACCGCGACCAGAACGCCGAACGACCACACGAAGGTCAGGTTGGCGGGAACCGGATGCTCGCTCCAGTGCCGGTGCCACGCCGCGCACAGCGGCAGCCGGGCCTCGAACCAGCCGGGAGTTGTGTCTGATCGGGAATTGTCCATGGTCACCTCACCCGAGCCGGATCAGCGTATCGGAAATGAACCGATACGGCGGAATGTCCAGATTCTGCTGCGCCGGGCCGCGCCGCACCCGGCCCACCGCGTCGAACGCGGCGCCGTGGCACGGGCAGAGCCAGCCATCGTACGGCCCGCGCGGATCGGTGGGCTTGTTGCCGACCGGCACGCAGCCCCGGTGCGGGCAGACCCCGACCACGACGGCATACTGGCTGTGCCCCGGCTTGAGCCGGTCCTTCACCGCGACCGGATCGATCAGATCCTTCATCGGCGTCGCCTCGACCGCGCTCACCTGGCCTGCGGTCAGATGCCGGATGAACACCGGCTTGCCGCGCCAGCGCAGCGAAATTCCCGAATTCGCCTCGATCGGCGACAGGTCGACATCGAAGACCGCCCCGTCCTTCGCCGATTCCCCCGGCTCCAGCGCCGAGCCGAACGACCAGACGATCGCCGCCCCGCCGACGGCGGCGGTCGCGCCGAACAGGATTTTCAGGAAGTCGCGCCGATCCTCGCCGCCATGCTCAACCGCCATGTCACCGCTCCCAGCCATCCCGCCTCCGCACGCGTAATCCTTTGGATCGCATGACCGGAAAATGAGGAAATTTCAACCCCGACACCATACGATGCGCGAACCGCCGGATCGGCTATACACCCGGCATGACCGATCCAGCCCCCCGATCCGCCCCCCAATCGGCTCACGAAACCCTCAAACCGCGCGCCACCGCCTGGTTCGCCGGACTGCGCGACCGGATCTGCGCCGAATTCGAGGCGATCGAGGCCGAACACACCGGCCCGAACGCCCGCCTCACCCCCGGCCGCTTCGCGCGCACCGAATGGACCCGGGGCAGCGACGACAAAAACCACCTCGGCGGCGGCGGGGTCATGAGCGTGATGCGCGGCCGGGTGTTCGAGAAGGTCGGGGTCAACATCTCGGTGGTCAGCGGCACGTTCAGCCCGGAATTCAGCCGCAACATCCCCGGCGCCGCCGACGACCCGCGCTTCTGGGCCGCCGGCATCAGCCTTGTCGCGCATCCGTGCAGCCCGCGCGTTCCGGCCGCGCACATGAACACGCGGATGATCGTCACCTCGAAAGGCTGGTTCGGCGGCGGCGGCGACCTCACCCCGCTCCAGCCCGGCACCGACGCGGCGGTGGAGGACGCGGCCGGTTTCCACGCCGCCTTCCGCCGCGCCTGCGATGCTCACGATCCCGCGTACTACGAAAAATTCCGCAAATGGTGCGACGAGTATTTCTACCTCCCGCACCGGGGCGAGACCCGTGGCGTCGGCGGGATTTTCTACGACTATCTCGACAGCGGCGACCCCGAGGCGGATTTCGCCTTCACCCGCGATGTCGGCCTCGCCTTTCTCGATGTCTATCCCGAAATCGTCCGCCGCCGGATGAACGAGACCTGGACCGCCGCCGAGCGCGAGGCCCAACTCGTCCGCCGGGGCCGCTACGTCGAGTTCAACCTTCTCTACGATCGCGGCACCACCTTCGGCCTGAAGACCGGCGGCAACCCCGAGGCGATCCTGATGAGCCTGCCCCCCGAGGTCAAATGGCCGTAGGACCAACGCAACAGCACACCATCGCGATCCCGTCAGCCGGTTGCGGACGGAGGCTGCGTTTCGAGTGATTCCTGCCGATTTTCCGGCACATTCTGCCTCGAACCGGGTAATTTCCGGCCTCTCACCGCC
Source organism: Acidiphilium sp. (assembly GCA_036379275.1). GTDB lineage: Bacteria > Pseudomonadota > Alphaproteobacteria > Acetobacterales > Acetobacteraceae > Acidiphilium. Next base: position 14,428 of record DASVGZ010000221.1, read on the forward strand.
AGAAACCAGTAGGTGGCCCCGAAAACGACCCCGGCCACGATGGAATTAATCCCCTGCACGTCAACAGCTATTATAATTTTGTGAAAAACCGAGATCGGTCGTGTATAAAACAAGCGAAATGCCATCACTACAAAAAATATATCCAAAACAAAAAACAAAATCATGGAAATTAAAATGTAATATTTTGCTTTATTTATATTATAATAATATTCAATAATTTTAATTATAACAACATATAAAATAAATCCAAATAAAACTATCCGACAATAT
>DASVGZ010000222.1:0-6337 GCA_036379275.1 Acidiphilium sp.
CGCCTGGGCGACCAGCTCGGTATACCAGCGCGGCATCGGGCTGGATGCGCCGATCAGCCCGATCAGCCTCGTCGACAGACACCCCGGTTCCGCTGCTTCCACCTCGGCCGTGGGATGCGCGAGTGAGACCGGAGCGGAAAACCCGATCGCCTCACCGGGGTCGCGCCTTCCCGAGGCAATCCAGAGCAGGCGCACCGCCGCGCCGAACCGGAACCGTGCCGGGGTGCGTGTGAGCCGGGCAATCACACCCTTGGTCACAGCAGGGTCCGGTGCCCGGCGCGCGGCGGGAACCGCATCGCCGGATCGGGCCGGCCACGCAACCGCAACGTGGTGCGCACGAAGGAATTGACCGTGCCGTGCAGCGCGAGAAACCGGTCCAGCACCGCACCGAGCAGGAACAGGCCGTTTTCCTGAAACGCTTTCGGATCGAATTCGAGCGTCACGTCGAGCCCGCGGCAAAAACTGCCGAGCCTGCCGCCGGGCACCCGTGCGGCCCCCGGCTTTGCTGACACGCCGATCAGCGCCTCGATCGCCGAACGCGTCTCCGCCGTTTCCGTCCTGTCATACAGGCGCAACACGTCGCGCAGCGCCGCCGCCCCCTGAGCCCCGCCGACCACCGACAGATGCCCGAGCGAGAGGTGCGAGATCAGCCGCCATGCGCCACGCTCGGCAAGACGGGGTCGAAGTGTGGCACCCGGCGGAGTCAGGCAGGCAATGGCCGCCACCCCGTCATGTGGCGCGAGCGGCGCGAGATGCGGATGACCGCCGCCGAACGGCAGCGCCGCCGGCAAGTCTCGGTTGACGCACAGCGCCTCGACCGACAGCACCGTGTCGGCGCTCGCCTGCGGATCGAACTCCGGCGCGAAGGGAGCAAGGAAGGTTTCGGTGCCACCCAGTGCCGGCGCCGGCCGGCGCGCCTCGATGTAGTACCCGCCCGGCGCCGCCTCCTCGCCATGACCGGCGCGATAGAATGGCAGCCACGGCTTCATGTTGCCCTCGCGGTCGGTCTCGCGCACAGCGGTGATGCCCCAAACCTCCATGCCGGCGGAACGCCGCGCGTCCGGCACCACACGATATTCGGTGTCGGTATGATCGAGGCGGATTGGCTCGCAATGCTGGGAAAATATATTCACCACCGGCACACAGCCGAGAGCGAGATGTTCGGCGCTTACCGCCCGTTCCAGTTCGACCGCAGAACGGTCGAGATAGATGAAAATCTCCAGCCGGTTTCCCGTATGCGCGAGCGTCTTGCGGTCGAGCCCGTCGATATCGAAGAACATGAATTTTTCGGGAAAGGCGAAATATTCGGCAAGCAGCCGGAAGCCGGAAAACCCGCGCGCAGGCCAGGGTAGCAGCGCCTCATCCTCGGCAAAGCCCACCGGCACCACCGACTCGCGCCCAAGGAGCACAGGGTTCGGATCGCCCGGCGTCTCGGCCAGCGCCACCCCGACAGTGTGTGCGGCAAGCAGTTCGTAGAGATGCGGTGCGATCGCCGGCCCGCCACGCAGATAGAAGCGCAGCCGGTCGACCCCGAGTGTCGCGAAATTCAACTCCGGCGCCATCGTGCCGAGCACGATGCGCAGAACCGATGCCGCTCCCGGTGCGAGCGGGTTGGCTGGCGCCACAAAAGGCTGGCCGGCGAGTTTGACCTGCTCGATCCGCACGGGCCAGAGCGACACCGGCCATGCTGTCTGGAACCGGCACGCCTGGCCGCGCACCCGCTCGGTCTCCAGGGCGAAGCCGGCGTCGAGCCGGACATTCGCCTGAAGGTCGGGGCGGCACTCGAACCGCGCGATCGCCGCCGAGGGGATCGGTGCCAGAAACCCCGGATAGAGCGCGCCGAGCAGCGCGTCGGTCAGTTCGGGAAACTCGTCATCCAGCCGCTTGTGAACCCGGGCCGACAGGAAAGCGACACCGTCGAGCAGGCGGGCGACGTGCGGATCGTCCACCGCGTCCGGCGACATGCGAAGACGCCCCGCGATTTTCGGGTGGGTTTCGGCGAACTCGGCCGCGAGCTTGCGGATCGCGAGCAGTTCGCGGTTGAAATAGGGCAGCAGCGCGTCAGACAAACCGCTCGCCTTTCACCTCGATTTCGGCGGAGGTCGCGTCCACCACCGTATCGAAGCTGATCGGCTCGGGCGCCGGATCGGCGTGCAGCAGCCCGTCGATCCTGAGGTGCAGGGTCGGGTCCAGCTGGTTTTCCGCAGGGATCAGTTGCACGACCACCTGGGCGAAGCGCGGCTCGAACCGTCGGATCGTGCGCTCGACCTCGACACGGAACGCCTCCCGCGCGCCGGGATCGGCCATGCTGCCCGAGGTGTAGTCGGGCAGGCCATAACCGGCGATCGAGGCCGGCAGTTCACCGAGCGAGGATGGCAGCGACCGCCAGCGGCGCTTCGCGTTGAGCAGGGCTTCCAGATCGCGACGCACCGCCCGGCGCAGCACGGCGAGCGCTTCGCCGGCGGAAATCGGCCGGTCGCGTTCGCGGTCCGGGGCATCGTCGAGCAGCCGATCCAGCGGCGACAACTGAACCCGGGCGCCCGCGTCACGCACCCGGTCGCTGAACGCGGTTCCGTTACTCACGGCCACCCCCGCCTCATGGCCGCCCGGCTCATTCGGCGAAACGCAGCGCGCCGAGTTCCATGATCGGCACCGCCTCGTCCCCCACTAGGAATTCGCGCTGACCGATGCCGGTCACCGGTCCGTCGCCCTCGCTCCAGGCGGTGGCGCGGCCAAGCCGGTATTCCGCGCCGGGCGCCGGATCGACCGATGCTCCGGCAACCGGGGTGTACGTGACGGGAACATAGACATCGCCATCCGGGCCGGAGGCGACGGCGATGCTCGCCCGTCGCCAGATCAGGTCGCGCGGCCGTACCGGCTTGTGAAAGGTGACCTCGGTCACCCGCGCGATCGGCACCCAGAAATATTTTCCGGTCGTGGTCAACACTTCGAGAATACCGGAGGTGATATCGCTCGCATCGCGGAAATCCTCGAATGCCGCGCCGTCCGCAACCCCCGCCATCCGCTTCCGGGCGGTCTCGGCGGCATCGGCCGCCGCCGCAGCTACCGCCGTATCGCCGGCTCGGAGCGCCACCACAGCCTCCAGAAGCGACCGCTCGACCGGGCCGGGCTCGTCGAGAAACTCGGGCACCCGGCCATCGCGGTAAAGCTGACGGCGGGCTATTTCAGCGCGCAGCAACTGACGGAATTCGGCAACCACCACGGCGGCACCGGGATCGAGCTGGCCGGCGGCATCGAGCAGGACATCGGCACGCTCGAAATTGCCGGCGAAGGTCAGCATCTCGGCAAGCAGAACCCGGGCCGAAACGTCGGTGGGTTTTGCCTTCACCGAAGCGGTCGCCGCGGCAATGGCATCGTCGAGTCGTCCGGCCCGGAACGCCGTCCCGATGCCACCCTCCGCCGGAATCGTGTTGCCCTGCATTGTCAGCGCCCTTGCCCGTTACGTTGGGGAATCATGGTATTGAAACACCGCCGCCCGCGCAATGCCATGACAACCCGATGTTTACGGAATGTCCCGGATACGCTAACATCCTCACGGACAGCCCGGCGAACCACGCCGGCCGATGGCGATTGACCTTGCGGGGGGCGCGGCATACGATCCGGTGAACGAACGGAATAAACCGGATCATGGCGAACCGGACCATCCGGTCCGGAGCGATCTCTGGCCGATGTTTCACCCGAAACAGCGACGGCCCGCGACACTGACGCTTTTTATTGGGAGGGCCGGCCGATGAGCGGCAGCATTCACGAAAAACTCAAACGCGTGCGCAAGCCGCGCGTCCATATCACCTACGATGTCGAGACCGAGGGCGCGCAGATCGAACGCGAGCTTCCCTTCGTCATGGGCGTCATGGGGGATTTCTCGGGCGATCCCACACAGCCGCTGAAACCGATGGCGGACCGGAAGTTCATCCAGATCGACCGCGACAATTTCAACGACGTGATGGCGCGGATGACCCCGGGCCTCAAGCTCAAGGTCGACAACAAGCTCGCCGACGACGGCAGCCAGATGTCGGTCGACCTCAAGTTCAACGGCATCGAGGATTTCGATCCCGAGCGGGTGGTGCAGCAGGTTCCTGCCCTCAAGGCGCTTCTGGAGACCCGCAACAAGCTGCGCGACCTGATGAGCAAGGCCGATCGTTCCGAGGAACTCGAATCCCTTCTCGAACAGGTGCTGCAGAACGATGCGGAACTGAAGTCGCTGTCCGGCCAGCTCGGCCTCGACAAACAGGAGGGCTGACCGATGTCCGGCACCCAATCCGAATCCGCCGCCGCCACGACGACGACCGAAGCCGTCAACCTGCTCGACCAGGTGGTGGGCGCAACCAAGCAGACTGAGCCGGACCGCGCACAGGATCTGGTGAAGACGCTGGTTCAGGAAGCCCTGAGCGGCACCGTCACCTTCGACAAGAACCTGACCCGCACGATCGACCGGGCGATCGCCGCGATCGATCGCAAGCTTTCGATCCAGCTCAACGAGGTGATGCACCACCCGCGCTTCCTTCAGCTCGAGGGAAGCTGGCGCGGCCTGCACCATCTCGTGATGAACTCGGAAACCGGCACTTCGCTCAAGATCAAGGTTTCCAACATCACCAAGCGGGAACTGAACCGCGACCTGACCAAGGCGGTCGAGTTCGACCAGAGCCAGTTGTTCAAGAAGCTCTACGAGAACGAGTTCGGCACCCCGGGCGGTGAGCCCTACGGCGCGCTGATCGGCGACTACGAATGGACCAACCATCCGGATGACATCGAATCCCTCCGGCTGGTCTCCAACATCGCCGCCGCGTCGTTCGCACCGTTCATTTCGGCCGCCGGAGCCGGCATGTTCGGCTTCTCGGACTGGAACGAGCTGTCGAAACCGCGCGACCTCGCCAAGATTTTCGACACCGCCGAATACGCGAAATGGCGCAGCTTCCGTGACACCGAGGATTCCCGCTTCGTCTCGCTGGTGATGCCGCGCACCCTCGCACGGATGCCCTATGGCGCGGCGACCTCGCCGGTCGAGGATTTCAACTACGAGGAAGCGCCGCAGGATCCATCGGGCGCCGCCCGCGCACTCTCGCATCACGATTATTGCTGGATGAATGCCGCCTACATGATGGGCGAGCGGTTGACCGCGAGCTTCGCGACCTCGGGCTTCTGCGTCGCGATCCGCGGCGCGGAAGGCGGCGGCAAGGTCGAAAACCTGCCGTTCCACGTGTTCCAGTCCGATGACGGCGACATGGACGCGAAATGCCCGACCGAGATCGGGATTACCGACCGGCGCGAGTTCGAACTGTCCAATCTCGGCTTCCTGCCGCTCTGCCACTACAAGAACACCGATTATGCAGTATTCTTCGGCGCGCAGTCGACACAGAAACCGAAGAAATACGACCGCCCGGACGCGACCGCGAACGCCGCGATCTCGGCCCGCCTGCCCTATATCATGGCGTCCAGCAGGTTCGCCCATTTCCTCAAGGTGATGGCGCGCGACAAGATCGGCTCGTTCATGGAAGCCAAGGATTGCGAGAACTGGCTGAACCGCTGGATCAACAACTACGTGAACGGCAACCCCGACGCGGGACAGGAAATGAAGGCGAAATACCCGCTGCGCGAAGCGAAGGTCGAGGTGAAGGAAATTCCGGGCAAACCCGGCTCCTACAACGCGGTCGCCTATCTGCGCCCCTGGTTGCAGATGGAGGAACTGACCACCTCGATGCGCATGGTCGCCCGCATCCCGCAAAAAGCCTGATCCAGACCACCATGCTGCGAGACGCCGTCCTGACCGGCCGCTTTTTCGGCGACCGGTATCAGGCGGCGGCAAGCGATCTCGCGGAATTCATCACCGACCCGGCGACGGCAGTGCTGTCGCTCTGGTTCGGCGCCGACATTGTCGATCTGCTCCGCGAACCGGACCGCATTTCCGCGATTCTCGACCATGACATCGCAATGATCGACGCGATGCTGAACCGCCAGATCGATGCGATCCTGCACCATCCCCGACTTTCCCGACTCGAAGGAAGCTGGCGCGGCCTCGCCTGGCTGGCGACCCGGCCGGAAATGACCGGACGGGTCCAGATCCGGGTTCTGCACGCCGCCTGGACCGAGTTGTGTCGCGACCTCGACCGCGCGGCGGAATTCGACCAAAGTAATCTGTTCCGCCGGATCTACGAGGACGAATTCGGCAGCCCCGGTGGCGAGCCCTACGGGCTGATGGTGATGGATTACGACATCCGCCACCGCCCAGGTCCGGGAGCCGCGACCGACGATGTCGCCGCCCTCGCCGCCCTGTCGGCGGTGGCCGCAGCGGCTTTCGCGCCGATGGTGTTCGGCGCAG
>DASVGZ010000223.1:0-4902 GCA_036379275.1 Acidiphilium sp.
CCGAAATGCCGGCGGATATCGACCGCATGGCGGATGCGATAGCGCATGGCGAAATGCAGGTCGATCGCCGCGAGCTGGGATTCGGTGAAACTGCCGGCGAGACCGGGCGGCAGTGAGGCGAGAAACCAGACGATCGCCGGCGAACGGGGCATCGTGCGCTATCGAGGCGCTATCGGGTCATGCGGTCCAGCACCGGAATTGCACGAAAGAGCGTGCATTTGAGCAGGATCGGTCCGAACAGGCCGGATGCCATCAGGATCGCGGCAAGAGGGATGAAGTCCCGGTTGCTCCATGCGGCGAAGCTTAGCAGAACGCCTTTGGCGAGACCGATGAAAATCGTGTTGAACAGGTAGATCATGAGGGAATACCGCCCGAGCGCCATGAGGATGCGGTCGGAGGATAGACAGGGAAATCTTAACAAGGCGTGAAGCGCGGGCATCGCGATCGGGCCGAGTGTCAGAAGCCGGACCGCAAACGGAAAGTGCGCGCCAAAGGCGGCGATCAGGACGAAGCCAGCGCAGAAGACCGCCAAAAGCGGCCAGCATCTTCGGTCGATCCAGCCGATCCAGCTCTCGCCGAGTGCGCCTGCGCAGAGGCCGAGCGCGTAGAACAACCCGTAGCGGGCGATGACCGCGAGATAGAGGGTCCAGGGGAGCGGGATGAATTCCAGCGCCGCGAACGCCGGCAGAAGCAGAACCACCCTGCCGCGCAGCGCATGAAGCAGAGCCGGCGCGAGCAGGCTGAGCACGAACAGGACGAACAAGTACCACAGTGAATAGGCGGGGCTGTGGCCTGGAGTCCAGACGAGATCGATCAGGCCGGAGACGAGACCGGTTGGCGGGTTGTCGACAATCATGAAGCGAGCAACGACGATCTTGCCGAGCACGATCAGCCCACCCATCAGTGCGAACGGAACGAGAAGGCGGCGCGCGCGGGCAGCGGCGAGCGCTGGCCAGCCTTCCGGCGGCGTTGTGGCGTGGCCGGCCAGCCATGAGACCATACCGCTGAGGTAAAAGAAAAACGGCATGTGAAAGGCGTAGATCGCGCGGTGCAGCGGCGGGTACCAGAGCACACCGGCGGGGACGTGCCGCGCCGCGATATGGCCGAACACGACAAGGACGATCGCAAACCCTTTGGCGCGGTCGATATCGGTCCGGCGGTCCATCAGGTCAGGGGACGCCGCCGATGGTTTCGGTCAGGGCGTTCTCGATCATGGCGCCGCGCACGAAGCCTCGCGCGAAGGCAGCGGCGCAGCGGTTGCCGATCCTGTGCGTGCTGGCGTCCGGCCAGAGCAGCATCGGTGCGAGTAGAACGACGTGGATCGCCATGCGCAGGGCTTTTGGCAGGCAGCGCTCACCGAGCGCCCTCAGCATCATCGCCTCGGACATGCCGCTCCAGTACTGGCGGCGCAGCAGCCAGTCCGGTTTCAGGCGATTGCTGGCGATCTCGTGATGCACCACGAGATCCGGGGTAAGGCGAACGGTGAGCCCGGCGCGGCGGAACCGGCGGATGATGTAGGTTTCCTCGTTGGAGAGAAGGCAGTCGCCACGTCGCCCGAGGCAGGTGGGAAAGCCGCCGAACGCCGCCAGAATCTTGCGGTCGAAGGCGATGTTGGCGGCATATGGTTCGTTGCTGGTGGTTCCGGCGTCGATGATGGTCAGCACGCCGCGCAGCGATGGCGGCCACCAGGCGGGCAGACCGGATGTGCGAAAGCGCGGCAGGATCGAGCCGCCGGTGGCGGCGAGGGAAGGATCGCGGGCAATGGCGTTGTGCAATACGACGCGCCAGTCCGGCGCGGGAATCGCGTCATCGTCGAGATAGGCGATCCAGTTGCCCGAAGCAGCCGCAAGGGCGGCGTTGCGGGCGGCGCTGACACCGCTTGCGGCAAGGCGGATATGTTGTGCGCCGTGACCGCGCGCGATCGTCGCAATCGAATCGGCTTCGGCGGAGGTGGAGCCGGAATCGATCACGATGATTTCGGTGTCGGCATCCGGACCGCCGAGTGCTGCGAGGCAGGACGCGAGGGCGACACTGCGATTATGGGTGCAGATCGCGACGCTCAGGCGAATGGGAGACATCTTCGGTTTCCGTGCGCGGTGCGCGAATTGTCTTGTAATACTCAATCGAAAGTTGTGTATACCTGAAACGAAATGCGCTCGGATTGCAACTGAAAACATGGCACGACGGCGTCGCACCGCACGGATATCTGTGGTCCTCGCCGGGATCGGCTGCGCGTTGCTGGCGCAGGGGGTCGGGCGGACGCAATCGCTCGGAGATCTGTTTCCGATCGCCGTGCCCGGCTACGCCGAGGCGCCGGGGGTGACCGCGCGATCCCGGCTGCATCCGGACGACGTACCGGCGGGAATCGCGGTTCCGGGCACGGATTTCATGGTTTATCCCGGCTTCGATGCGGGCGCCGGTTTCGATACCGCGCCGGCCGATGATGCGGGCGGTTCGGCGTTCGGGCGCATCCGGCCCGACCTTCGAATCGCAGACGATGCACTCGGCCTTGCCGGTTTCGCCGCCGCCGATCTCACCCGGTACGTCCGGGGCGGCGCTGCCGATACCCGTGACGTGACCGCCGCGCTCGGCTTTGGCATTCCATTTGGACCGGACCGGATCACGCTGGGGGTGGCGCGCGCGTCGGTGGCCGAATCGGGCCTCGGGCTTGCGCAGTCCGGTGGAGCGGCGCCGTTCCGTGCGGTGGTGGATGACGGGCGGATCGCCCTTCGGCTGCGCTTCGGCATGGTCGATGCAACCGAGCGATTCGGCGTCGAGCATGAGACGCTGAACGCTGCCGGAGATGTAACACCGGGATTTCGCGATCGGACCGTTCTGCATGAATCGAGCGAGGTCGAGACCGCCCCGGGCGGAGTGTTGCGGTTTCTGATCCTTCTGAAGGCGGCGCAGGCGCGTTATCGGGGCGCCGTGCCGGGCGATGGATTCGGCAATTCGGCTTCAGTCGCGGCGCTCGGCGGGATCGAGACCGATGCGGCGTCGCTGTGGCGGCTGCGTGTTCTGGCCGGTGCGATCAGGCAAAACCTTGCCGGCGAGGGAAGTCGTATCGCTCCTGTTTTCGATATCGGACTGGGCTGGACCCCGGACGGGCTGGTCGCGGTCGAATTCGATGCCAGCCGCGAGGCCGGGCTTGCCGCCTCACTCGGCACGCCGGGTACCGAGGTCACGAGCCTTGATGTCGCAGCGGCCGATGCGTGGCGGCGCGATCTTCTGCTGACCGCCGATATGGCAATGCGGATGGCGCGGATCGCGGGCAGACCGGCGCGGGAGATCGATGTCGAAACCGGGGCGGCCTGGCACTGGTCGCGCGCTTTTGCCATTGAGCCGCGACTTCATCTCGCCCTGCGCCACGACCTGCCGGGGTCGCCGCCATTCGAGGTGCGGGCCACGGTTTTCGTGGTCTGGACACCATGAGCCTCACACCGTTCGGACTCGAGTTCGACCGGGCCGGACCGGATGAGGCGTTGGCCTTCGCGCTGACGCGCGATCCCGAAGCGCCGTTCGGCTATGTGGTGACCCCGAACGTGGATCATCTCGCCCGGTTGCGAAAACAGCCCGAACTGATGGGCTGTTACCGGGCAGCGTCGCTCAGGTTGCTGGACTCGCGATTGCTCTGGAACCTCGCGCGCCTGCTCAGGCTCGATCCTCCGCCGGTCGTGACCGGGGCCGACCTGCTTGCGGCGCTGCTTCCCGTGCTCGATGCCCGCGCGGCGCGGGTGACGCTGATCGGTCTGGCGTCGGATCAGGCATCGGAACTCGGGGCGCGATTCCCCCGGATCGTTCTCGCCCATCATACCCCTCCGCCGGGGTTCGAGCACGATCCGGTGGCCTTTGCCCGCGCGCGCGATTTCGTGAACGATCATCCGGCGGAGATCACGGTTTTCGCGGTCGGCTCGCCGCGCCAGGAGATGCTTGCCCACGCGGTCAAGGAAACAGGGCAGGCGCGCGGGATCGGTCTCTGCGTTGGCGTGGCGCCGCTGTTCGCAATCGGTGCGATCCGGCGCGCTCCGTGCTGGATACGAAGAGTCGGGCTGGAATGGCTGTGGCGTCTTGTGCAGGAACCACGGCGGTTGGCCCGGCGTTACCTGCTCGCCGGTCCGCCCGCGCTCGTTGCGATCCTCACGGACGGCTTCCGCCGCCGCTGACCGGAGCGCGTCTTGCCCGCCCGGATGAACTGCGCAATAAAATGTCTCAAGCATGGAAAGAGGGCGGAGGCCGAAATGACCGGATGGATCGACCGATGACGGGATTCCGCTCCACGATCGACCCGCGCTCCGCCGGTTTCCGGCAGAATCAGGACGCGATGCGCGCTCTGGTGGACGATCTGCGCGCGAAAACCGACACCATCCGCGAGGGTGGCGGCGCTGCGGCGCGGGCACGGCATGTCGGGCGCGGCAAGCTGTTGCCGCGCGACCGGGTCCGCGCGCTGATCGACCCGGCCTCGCCGTTTCTGGAACTGTCCCAGTTCGCCGGATATCAGATGTATGACGATCCGGTGCCGGCGGGCGGGATCATCACCGGCATCGGCCGGATTTCCGGCCGCGAATGCATGGTCGTCGCCAATGACGCGACTGTGAAGGGCGGCACCTACTTCCCGATCACGGTGAAAAAGCACCTGCGCGCGCAGGCGATCGCCGAGCGCAACCGGCTGCCCTGCGTCTATCTGGTCGATTCCGGCGGCGCCAACCTGCCGAACCAGGACGATGTGTTTCCTGACCGCGAGCATTTCGGCCGGATTTTCTACAACCAGGCGCGGATGTCGGCGGCGGGGATCGCCCAGATCGCCGTGGTGATGGGTTCCTGCACGGCGGGTGGCGCCTATGTGCCGGCGATGGCCGACGAGAGCATCATCGTCCGCGAGCAGGGCACGATCTTTCTCGGCGG
>DASVGZ010000224.1:0-5559 GCA_036379275.1 Acidiphilium sp.
GCCACCCATGCGAGCCATCCCCGTCTCCCAGTCATTGCCGATCCGCCATCCCTACACGGTCGGGCCGGTCTGATCCATCCGGCACGAGGCGGGAGCGGGCGGAACCGGCAAAGTGAAACTGCGAACCAGGGCGAAGGACGAGCAGGCCGGACCGGTGATGTTGCCGGTGATCGCGCCTCCGCCCGGCCCGACCGTGCCGGACAGCGCCACCCAGACGTAGAAAGGCGGCTGGGCGAGCCAGCGCGTCGGGGTCAGGGTGATGCGCCGGCTCGCCGGGTCGTAGCGTCCCTGCATCATGAAACAGCCCTGCGGCACGTGCGGGTTGGCGGCGAGGGCATGGAAATAGAAGATCGCGTTGACCCGGGTGGGGCTTTCGGCGGTAATCCGCAAGGCGACAGCGGTTTGTCCCTGAGAGCAGATATAGCGACCCTGCCAGAGACCGATCGGCGGCAGGAGCGCCGCGGCAGCACCGCCGGTCATCCCGATGGCGAGCGCAAGGCCGGCGAAAACCCGCTTGGGGAGCGTCATCGGAGCGGATCAGAAATTGATGGCGCCGAGAGACGATATGTCTTCGATATTCTCGCTTCCACGGTGTGTTCCGGCGATGAAATCGCGTGATTCCTGATTCCGCGAAGCCTGGGTTGCCCAGGTGTCACCATTGACCCATCCGCCGATATTGGTGGTTGCCCGGGTTTGGGACTGTTCCTGCTCGACCTGATCCTGCCAGTAATCGTCGCCGATCTTGTTCTTGTCGATGACGTTGGTGACGAATTTTTTCCAGAACAGATTGTCGCTCCAGAAGCATTCGAAAACGGTCAATCCGCTGCGGACAGCCGGGGCGGATTTCGCCAGATCGTAGCTGAGGCCGCCTTTCGAGACACCGTCCGGGCTGTGCAGCACGCCGGCGAACCGGGGCGAGCCCCGCGTGACGATCAGGAAACATGTCCGGCTCTGCAAATCCTTCACCGCTCCGGAAAACCTTTCGAATTTCTGATATCGCTCTTGAATCCGCTTGAGCGCCGAGGCCGATACCCCCGCGGTTCCGCCCCGTCCCTTGAGCAGGGCGAAAAACAGATCCTTGTTGGTGACGGCAAGAAATTCGGTTTTGCTTTTCAGTTTGTCGAACATGGTTTCCTCCACCATCCGCCCGGTGTCGTATCATTCTCTTAACGGAGGCGATTATTATATTTCGGTATCATCCCGGCTTTGTTACCGTCCGGTTCCGCCGATCGCATGGCGGACGATCGCCGGGGTCAGGATCTGCGGCAGGATTTCGGGTGTGCCGTGGTTCGGCGGGTAATAGGCGTAGAGCGGAACGCCGTCCCGCCCGTGTGAGGCGAGGTAGGCGGTGATCGCGGGCGAGCGCCTTGTCCAGTCGCCGACCATCAGGGTGACGTGGTTCGCGGCGAAGTCCTGCCGCACCGGGGCGGGTTCCAGAGCGATCCTCTCGTTGACCTGGCAGGTGATGCACCAGGCGGCGGTGATGTCGACGAAGACCGGGGCGCCGGCTTCGCGCAGCGAGGCCAGCTTGCCGGAGGAATAGGGGATCGAATCGGGCAGGGCAGAGCGTGTCGCGGCATCGGCGGGGACGATGCGCGGCAGCAACGCGGCGGCGGCGATCACCGAGACGATCGCGAGGCCGCTTGTGAGCACGCCGCGGAACCGCAGCAGCCAGAGCGCGAAGCCGATCAGCACCGCGCCAGAGGCAACGATCAGCGCGCCGCTGGCGCCGGCCTCGGTGGTCATCACCCAGAGCAGCCAGGCGGCGGTGCCGAACATCGGGAAGGCGAGAAACTGGCGGAGCGTCACCATCCAGGCGCCGGGCCGAGGCAGGATGCGCGCGAGACCGGGCGCGATGGCCAAGGCGAGGAAGGGTAGCGCGATACCGAGGCCGAGGGCCGCGAAAATGCCGAGTGCGAGAATGACCGGCGCGGCGAGGGCGGCGGCCACCGCGCCGCCCATGAACGGCGCTGTGCAGGGGGTGGCGACCAGAACCGCGAGAACCCCGGTGGCGAAGCTGCCGGTCATCCGGCTCTGCGCCGCGATGCCGGGGATTTCATAGAGGCCGGCGAAGTTCAGGCCGATCGCCACGACGATCCAGGCCATCACCGCGATGAAGGCGGGCGACTGGAACTGAAATCCCCAGCCGAGCGCGGCACCGCCGGCACGCAGCGCGATCAGGGCTGTGCCAAGAGCCAGCATCGCCACGACGGACCCCGCCGTGTAGCCGAGCGCCTCGCGCCGGGCAGCGCGCCGGTCGCCATGACCGAGCCGGGAGACTGCGAGCGCCTTCATCGCGAGGATCGGGAACACGCAGGGCATCAGGTTGAGGATCAGCCCGCCGAGCAGTGCCGCGCCGATCCAGACGAACCAGGAAGTCGCCGATTCGGCGGGCGGTGCGGCGCCCAAGGTCGGGGAGACGGTCAGGGCCTGCATCTGGCCGGACGGATCGGTGATTTCGAGAACGCCGGAAAGCCCGCGCGGAATCGTCTTGTCCGCAGGCTTCAGGTTGAGCACGAACCCGCCGCGGGTGAAGCGCAGCGTCTGGGGCGCGGCATTGGCGATCGCGTTCGGATTGTCGGGGAAGAAATGCGCGGATTTCACCGCGTGCGAGGTCAGGCCCGAACCTGTGATCGTGAGTTGCCCGCCGGGCGCGATGGTTGCCTTGAACGGCGAGGGGCGCGGCAGCGCGGTATCCGCCGCCGCGAACAGCCCGGCCTCGGGCGATGGGCCGGCGCCGCCAGGCAGGGTGAGGGTGAAATTGCCCTGCTCGGGCACGCAGATGGTCGCACTGCATACAAGCCAGTGCGCGGTGGCGGCGATGGTCGAGGAACTTCCGGCTGGCAGCGTCGCGGTGAAGGGTAGGAGGACGGTGCCGGTCTCGACGTAATCGCCCACCGTATCGGCGATCAGCCAGGATGGCGGCGGATAGCTGAACGCCCCGGCTTTCGCGCCGGCGGGGGCCGTGAGTTTCAGAACCGGCGGCTCGCCGGCATCGCCGGGGTCCGACCAATAGATATGCCAGCCCGGTTTCAGCCGGAACAGAAGGCCGAGCCGGATTTTGTCGCCCTTCGTGGATTTCTGGGCGGATTGGGTCGCCGAGACCAGGGAGACGGTCGCGCGCGGGCTCACCGCGCGGTTGCTCCCGGCGGCCCAGGCAAGGGAGGGGGCGAAGACGGGAGCAAGCAAAAGCGCGAGCGCCAGGAGAAGCCAGCGGACCATAATCCGATTATCGCATATCGGGGGGATCGGTGCTAACCGCGCCGCGCATGGACACTCTGCCCGTCGCTGAAATGTTACCGGCCCTGATTGCCGCGCTCGAAGCGCGGTCGAACGCGGTGCTGGTCGCCCCGCCCGGCGCGGGCAAGACGACCCTGGTGCCGCAGGCCCTGCTTGCAGCGGGGTGGCGCGGGGACGGGCGGATCGTCATGCTGGAACCGCGCCGGCTGGCGGCACGGGCGGCGGCGGAGCGGATCGCCAGCCTGATCGGCGAGGCGCCGGGCGGGCTGGTCGGCTACCGGACGAGGCTGGAGCAGGCGGTCGGGCCGCGCACGAGGATCGAGATCATCACCGAAGGGCTGCTGACCCGAAGGCTGCTGGACGATCCCGGACTGGAGGGCATCGCCTGCGTGATTTTCGACGAAATCCACGAGCGCAGCCTTGAGGCCGATCTGGCGCTCGCCCTGACCCTCGATCTGCAACGCGGGTTGCGGCCGGAACTGCGCCTGCTCGCGATGTCGGCGACCGCCGACGGCGCGCGTCTCGCCGACCTGCTCGATGCCGAAGTGATCGAGAGCGTCGGGCGGGCGCATCCGGTGACGGTCGAGCACGCGGCGCGCGATCTCGCCGATCCGCGCGACCTGCCGGAGGCGCTGGCGCGGGCGGTGCGCGCGGCGCTTGTGACGCATCGGGGCGATATTCTCGCGTTCCTGCCGGGGGTGGGGGAAATCCGGCGAGCGGAGGCGGCGCTGGCCGGCGTCGCGGCCGAGGTGATGCCGCTCTATGGCGATCTGCCGCCGGCCGAACAGGCACGGGTGCTGGCCCCGTCGGCGGCGCGGCGGGTAATTTTGGCGACCAGCATCGCCGAAACCTCGCTCACCGTGCCGGGCGTGCGGGTGGTGGTCGATGGCGGGTTCCGTCGCGCGCCGCAATTCGATGCCGGCCGGGCGCTGACCCGTCTGGTAACGCGGCGGATCAGCAAGGCGGCGGCGACCCAGCGCGCCGGCCGCGCCGGGCGTGAGGCGCCGGGAGTGGCGATCCGGCTCTGGACCGGGGCGCTGCATCGCGGCCTGCCGGAATTCGACCGGCCGGAAATCATGGAGGCGGAACTCTCCGCGCTGGCGCTGAACTGCGCTGCCTGGGGCGAGCGATGCGAAGATCTGCCGTTTCCCGACCCGCCGCCATCGGGCGCGCTGGCTTCGGCGCGCGCGCTGCTGACCGGTTTGGGCGCGATTGGCGGCGATTGGCGAATCACCTTGCAGGGCCGGCGGATGGCGCGACTCGGCGCATCGCCCCGCCTCGCCGCGATGATGCTGGCGGCAGGGGATGATGCCGAAAAGGCGCTGGCCGCCGATCTCGCCGCTCTTCTGGAAGATCGCGATCCGCTGCGCGAGGCGGGAACCGCGGACATCGCGCTCCGGCTGGAAGCGATCGCCGGGCGCAGAAGCGGCGATCGCGGCGCGCTCGCCCGGATCCGGCAGGCGGCCGGGCAGTATCGCGCCCGGCTGGGGGTGCGGCGCGATACTCCGGCGGAGGGTGACGCTGCCCTTCTGATCGCCGCGGGCTTCCCCGACCGGATTGCGGCAAGACGAGGCGAGCCGGGCAGTTTCCGGCTGAGCGAGGGCGGCGGCGCGAAGCTCGACCTCGCCGATCCGCTGGCGAAGGAGCCGATGCTCGCGGTCGCGGCGCTCGGCGGGCGCGGCGCGCCGAAAATCGGACTGGCCGCGTCGCTCGATCCCGGATTGCTGGAGGAACGGCTGGCGGAGCGGATCGTCACCACCCGCGATGTCGCGCTGGATGGCGCGTCCGGCACGGTTCTGCTGCGCGAGCGGCGGCGGTTCGGCGCTCTGGTTCTGGCCGATCGCAGTTTTCCGGCCGCGCCGGAGGAGATCGAGGCGGCGTTACGCGAGGCGGTGCGGGCGAATCCCGCCCGTCTCGGCTGGAGCGACGCGGTGCGGCGGTTGCAGGCGCGGGTCGGCTGGATGCGGAGCATCGAGCCCGGCGACTGGCCGGATTTTTCCGATGCCGCGCTGCACGCCACGCTGGATGACTGGTTCATGCCTTACCTCGCCGGATTGTCGCGGCTGAGAGAGGCGGAAGCGCTCGATCTCGCCGCGATCCTGCGCGATTGGCTCGGGCATGAGCGGGTGCGGCGGCTGGATGCCGCCCTGCCGGAGCATATCGAGGCGCCGGGCGGGCGGATCGCGGTCGATTATACCCGGCCGATGCCGGAAGCCTCGGCGCGGGCGCAGGTTTTCTACGGGCTGGACGGAACGCCGCAACTGGCCAGCGGCCGGATCGCGCTCAGGCTCGCGCTGCTGTCGCCGGCGGGGCGGCCGG
>DASVGZ010000225.1:0-3628 GCA_036379275.1 Acidiphilium sp.
AGGGTACAGCCGGGATGATCGCGCAGCGCCTCGGAGTGCCAGATCCCCATCATGCCATGACCGATCATGCAGATATTGAGTGCGCGGTCGGTCATGGACATGATTGCCGTCGCCCTAGTGCGTCGACGGCATGGCGAATTCGGCACCGGCACGGATGCCGGTCGGCCAGCGCGAGGTCATGGTTTTCAGCTTGGTATAGAAATTCACACCTTCACGGCCATAGATGGCATGACCGCCGAAAATCGAACGCTTCCAGCCGCCGAAGGAATGATAGGCCATCGGCACCGGAATCGGCACGTTGATTCCGACCATCCCGACCTCGATCGCGTCGGCGAAACTCCGCGCGGCGTCGCCGTCGCGGGTGAAGATCGACGTGCCGTTGCCGAACTCATGCTCGTTGATCGTCTGCACCGCGGCGTCGAAACTGTTTTCGCGCATGACCGAGAGAACCGGCCCGAAAATCTCCTCGCGATGGATCTTCATGCCGGGGCGTACATGATCGAACAGCGTGGGGCCGACGAAGAAGCCGTTTTCATGGCCCTGCAGTTTCAGGCCACGCCCGTCGACGACGAGTTTCGCACCTTCGGCGATTCCGGCTTCGATGTAGGATTCGACACGCTCCTTGTGCGCTTTCGACACCAGCGGCCCCATCTCGGCTTCGGAATCGATGCCGGGCCCGACTTTCAGGGTGCGAGCCCGCTTTGCCAGCCGGTCGACCAGAGGATCGGCGATGTCACCGATCGCGACGGCAACCGAAATCGCCATGCAGCGCTCGCCGGCGGCGCCGTAGGCGGCGCCGATCAGGGCGTCGACCGCCTGGTCGAGGTCGGCATCGGGCATGATCACCATATGGTTCTTGGCGCCGCCGAGCGCCTGAACCCGCTTGCCGTGCGCCGAGGCGGTGGCGAAAATGTGCTCGGCGATCGGGGTGGAGCCGACGAAGCTGACCGCTGCGATCCGCTTGTCGGTCAGCAGCGCATCGACCACCTCGCGATCGCCGTTGATGACGGTGAACACGCCATCCGGCAGGCCGGCCTCGGCCAGAAGTTCGCCGATGAGCAGTGCGGCGGATGGAACTTTTTCGGAAACCTTGAGAATGAAGCAGTTGCCGCAGGCGATCGCCACAGGAAACATCCAGAGCGGAACCATCGCCGGGAAGTTGAACGGGGTGATACCGGCGACCACGCCGAGCGGCGCGCGGATGGTATAGCTGTCGACATTGGTGCCGACATTGCGCGAATACTCGCCCTTGAGCAGATCGGGAATCCCGCAGGCGAATTCGACGACCTCGATCCCGCGCGCGATTTCGCCGAGGGAATCGGAGAACACCTTGCCGTGCTCGCTGGTGATCAGCCGGGCGAGATCCTCGCGGCGATCCTCGAGCAGGGTCTTGAATTTGAACATCACCCGCGCACGGCGCAGCGGCGGCAGTGCCGCCCAGGCCGGAAATGCCGCGCGGGCGGAGGCGATGGCCGTCTCGATCTCGGCCGGGGTCGCGACGGCGATTTCCGCGCTCTGGCTGCCGAGCGCCGGGTCGTAGACTGGCAGCCGGCGGGCGCCGGCGCCGTCGATACGACGATTGTTGATGAAATGGCCAAGTGTTTTCATGATATAGACTCTTCTCCGGGTGGTATGGGCAAAGGGTTGGCGATGGTGAATCCGGCGTGCCTGAGCATGGCGGACAGGGTGTCGTGGCCGAGGCGGGCATAGCGCAGCGGGTCCGCCTTTGCCGGGTCCTGCTCGGCTTCGACCACCATCCAGCCTGCATATTTTGCCGTGGCGAGTTCGGCGAGCATTGTCGGGAAATCGACGAACCCGTCGCCCGGAACCGTGAACACGCCGGCGATCACTGAATTGAGAAAGCTCCAGTCTCCCACACGGGCGCGGGAAAACACCTCGCGCCTGATGTCCTTGCAGTGAACATGGCGGATACGCGCGGCATAGTCGCGCGCGAGGCGGGCCGGATCGGCGCCGGCGAAGGTCGCGTGGCCGGAATCGAGAAGCAGGCCGACGCGATCATCGGTTCCATCCATCAGTCGCGCGATGTCGTCACCGGTTTCGACCACGGTCCCCATGTGATGATGCACGACAAGCGCGATGCCATGGTCGGCGCAATGTGCGGCGACATCGTTCAACCGTGTGCAGAAGCGCGGCCAGTCCTCCGGGGCCATATGCGGCCCGTGTGACAGCGGCGTCGCGCGATCGCCATGGATGCAGCCGGTGGTTTCAGCATAGATCAGCACCGGGGCATCGTTTTTCACGAGCAGGTCGAGATGTCCGGCCATCGCGGCGATTTCGGCATTCGTGTCGCGTTCGCGCAGCCGCCCGCTGTACCAGCCGGAGATGAAACGCAACCCGTGGCGTGCCATGGTTTCGCGAAGCATCAGAGGATCGGCGGGAAATTTATGGCCCCGCTCGATCCCTTCGTATCCTGCCTCGCGCGCCTCGGTCAGGCAGACTTCAAGCGGTGTCGCGCCACCGAGATCGGGAAGATCGTCGTTGCTCCAGGCGATCGGGTTGGTGCCGATGTGAATCACGGTGTCAATTCCTCAAACCAGAGCCTGATGCGCGACCGCGCTTTCATAGCGGCGACGCGCGGCCTCGACCTCCGGGCGCGGCGAGACCGCGGGCACCGCGACATCCCACCACGCGCCGCCGGCTTCGGTCGCCTTCACGGGGTCGGTATCGATCACGATTACGGTGGTGCGGTCTGCCGTGCGTGCGCGGCCGAGCGCGGCTTCGAGCGCCGCGAGATCGTCCGCCTTTTCCGCGATGGCACCGAGTGATTCAGCATGTTTGACAAAATCGACCGGAACGTCTGCCGCATGGTGCGTATCGGCGAGCATGTTGTTGAACGGTGCGCCGCCGGTTGCCTGCTGCAACCGGTTGATGCAGCCGAAACCGCGATTGTCGAGAACGACGACGATCAGTTTCAACCCCATCGCGACCGAGGTGGCGATTTCAGAGTTGAGCATGAGATACGAACCGTCCCCGACCATGACGACGACTTCCCGATCCGGCATGGCGAGTTTCACGCCGAGTCCGCCGGCGATCTCATAGCCCATGCAGGAAAATCCGTATTCGACGTGGTATGAGGCCGGGCCGCGCGCGCGCCACAATTTGTGCAGTTCGCCGGGCAGGCCGCCGGCGGCGCAGACCACCGTCGCTGTGTCGCCCAGCGCGCGATCGACCACGCCGATCACCTCGGCATCGGATGGCAGCGCCGTGTTGGCGGGAGCGGTCGCACGGGCAACCGCATCGTGCCAGTCGCGGCGCAACCCGGCGGCACGATTCTGCCAGTCCGCCGGCGCTTTCCAGTCCCCGATCATGGCGTCCAGTGCCGCGAGCCCGCGTGCGGCATCGGCAACCAGCGGAAGTCCGCCATGCTTTTCCGCATCGCGCGCCGCCACGTTGAGGTGCAGGATGCGCCGCCCCTCCGCCGTAAACAGCGCCCGGGAGCCGGTGGTGAAATCCTGCAATCTCGTGCCGATGGCGAGGATCAGGTCCGCCCCGGCGGCAAGTGTATTGGCGGCGGATGCGCCGGTCACGCCGATGGATCCGGCATTGAATTCATGCCCGAACGCCAGCGCGCCCTTGCCGGCCTGGGTCTCGGCGACCGGAATACCGT
>DASVGZ010000226.1:0-6698 GCA_036379275.1 Acidiphilium sp.
GTCCCCGCCGGTTCGCACAGGATCGGCCGTGCATTGCCGGTGGGGACATCGAGATCGAGCCCCATCGCGCCGCGCAGGCCCCGGAAAAACGCGCCGTGCGAGACGATCAGCAGGAGCGGCGAAGCGGAGCGGTCCAGAATCCGGCTCACCGCCCTGCCCGCACGGTGGGTGATGTCGGCAAAGCTTTCGGCGCCCTCGGGGGTGAAGCGGCCATCCAGCCAGTCCCGGAACCATGGGCTCAAGGGCTGGCCTTCCATGCCGCCGAAGACGACCTCGCGCAGATCCGGCTCGACGGTAACCGGAACGCCGAGGGTTTCGTTGACGATATCGGCGGTCTCGCGGGCGCGCAGCATCGGCGAGGTAACGATCCCGGCGATACCCTTCCCGGCAAGCAACGGCGCGGCAGAGCGCGCCTGCGCCCTGCCGGTGTCGTTCAGCGGAATGTCGATCGCGCCTTGCGAAAGGCCGCGCGCATTGTAGTCGGTCTGGCCGTGACGGAGAAACCAGAACGCCTCGCGCGGCAGCAAATCAGGCCAATCTTTCGTCAGGCGAGCCCCTCGGCGGCCATCGCCCGCTGCACGGCGGGGCGCGCCTTCATCCGCGCGTAATGGGCGGCAATGCGCGGCGGCAGTTCGATCGTATTGCGCCCGGCTGCCCAGAACGAGACGTAGAACAGCGCGGCATCGGCGACCGAGTAATGGCCGAGCAGGTAGTCCTTGTCGCCGAGCGTCTTGTCCATGATCGCGAAGCCTTCGGCGAACTGGCGCTTGCCCTCGGCGCGCACCGCGTCCTTGTCCGCCGGGTTCGGGCTGAATTTCTCGGGGCGGAAGATGCGGGTGAACCCCTGCATGTGCATCTGGCCGTTGATATAGGCCATCGCCTCGGTCGCCCGCGCCCATTCGAGCTTGTTCTCGGGCAGCAGTTTTGCCTCGGGGTTGGTCGCGGCCAGATAGCCGGCGATCGCCAGCCATTCGGTCATCACGCCGCCATCGTCGAGCGCGAGCGCGGGAACCTTGGATTTCGGGTTGATCGCCTTGTATTCGGGCGTGGCCTGCTCGCCCTTGCTCAGATCGACCTTCTGGATTTCGTAAGGCTTGCCGACTTCCTCGAGAATGACGTGGATACCGAGCGAACAGGCTCCTGGCGAATAATAGAGTTTCATGACATCTCCTTATGGGCCTCAGTCGAACAGGGAGCTGACCGAGGTTTCATCGGAAATGCGCCGCATCGCCTCGGCGAGCAAGGGGGCGATGCTCAACAGGCGGAGATTGGCCGGGCGCTTGCGGTCCTCGGTCAGCATGATGCTGTCGGTGATGGTCAGGGTCTCGATCGGGCTGGTTTCGATCCGGTCGAGCGCACTGCCGGACAGCACGCCATGGGTGACATAGGCCGAAGCCGAGTTCGCGCCCTGGCGGATCAGCGCTTCCGCGGCATTCGCGAGCGAGCCGCCGGAATCGACGATGTCGTCGACCAGGATGCAGTCGCGACCCTGAACGTCGCCGATCACGTTCATCACCTCTGACACGCCGGCGCGCTCGCGGCGCTTGTCGATGATCGCGAGGTCGCAGTTGAGCCGGGTGGCGATCGCGCGGGCACGGGCGACACCGCCGACATCCGGCGAAACCACCATGACATCGCGCCCGGCATAGTGCTCCTTGATGTCGCGGGCGAACAACGGCGCGCTGTAGAGATTATCCACCGGAATGTCGAAGAAGCCCTGAATCTGGCCGGCATGGAGGTCGACGGTGAGAACGCGGTTGGCGCCGGCCTCGGTGAGCAGGTTGGCGACCAGCTTGGCCGAAATCGGGGTGCGCGAACCGGTCCGCCGGTCCTGTCTTGCATAGCCGAAATAAGGGATGACCGTGGTGATCCGCCGGGCCGAGCTGCGCCGGAGCGCATCGAGCGCGATCAGCAGTTCCATCAGGTTGTCGTTGGCGGGGAACGAGGTGGACTGAATGACGAACACGTCCTCGCCGCGCACGTTTTCCTGGATTTCGACATGGATTTCCATGTCGGCGAAGCGCCGGATCCAGGCCTGGGTGAGCGAAAGGTCGAGATTGGCCGCAACCGCCCGGGCGAGCGGGAGATTGCTGTTGCAGGCGACAATTTTCATCCGTGGATTCCAGCTTGCTGAACGGGGGCGGTGCGATGCCGACGCGGGCCGTGTAGCAATCGCGTTACCGCATGTCCATGAGCGGGCATTGTAGCGGGGGTGCCATACCAGATCGCGAGACCCGATCATGGGTTGCGGCATTGCCTTGGCCGATGCGCGATCATATTCTGTTCTCATGAGCCGGAGTGCGCCGCCCGACACCGAATTCATGCTGGATACGCTGCTGACCCGCGATGTCTGGCCGAGGCGGGTTCTCGCCTTCATCACCGACATGATCCTGATCTCGATTCTGGCCGCCGCGATCGGCTGGACCATCACGGTGATCGGGTTTCTCACCCTCGGCCTCGGTTTCGTCCTGTATCATCTGATGCCGCTGATCTGGCCGATCTATTTCATCGCCTGGCTGCGGACCCGCGCCGCCGCGACTCCCGGGCAGCGCCTGTTCGGCCTGACCCTGCGGCAGGACGACAGCCTGATCCTCGCCGAGCCGGTCCGGCCCAGCCTCGGCCAAGCCATCGCATGGACCGTCCTGCTCATGGTGAGCCTCGGGTTCGGCCTGCTGCCGTTCCTTGTGATGTTCGTGACAAGGCGGCGGCGCACGGCTCACGACCTGCTCTCCGGCCTGACCGTGGTTCACGCCACCGCGCTGAACCGGGGCGCGGCGGTCCCGCTCGGTGTCGCGCCATGAGCCGCGACACCATGACAAGGATGGTTCGCCCGCCGCAATTCTTCTACGCGACCGCGCCCCTGCCCTGCCCCTACGTGCCCGGACGCACCGAGCGGAAGGTGGTGACCGAACTGACGGGCGCCAATGCCGAGACGCTGCACGACCGGCTCTCGCGCGGCGGGTTCCGGCGCAGCCACAACATTGCCTATGCGCCGGTGTGCCAGGGCTGCCGGTCATGCATCCCGATCCGCATCGCTGCCGCCGGCTTCACCCCCGACCGCACCCAGAGACGGATCGCCGCGCTGAACCGGCCTCTGCGCGCCTACGAGATGCCGCCGCGCGCGACCACCGAGCAGTTTCTTCTGTTCCAGCGCTATCAGCAGGCCCGCCACGGCGACGGCGACATGGCGGCGATGAGTTTCTACGACTATCGCGCGATGGTCGAGGACACGCCGATCGAAACCTGGATGGTGGAATTCCGCGACGAGGCCGACCTTCTGGTCGGCGCCTGCCTGACCGACAGGCTCGGCGACGGGCTTTCCGCCGTCTATTCATTCTTTGCGCCGGAAATGACACGCAACTCACTCGGCACCCATGCAATCCTGTGGCTGATCGAGCGAGCGCGCGAACTGGAATTACCCTTCGTCTATCTCGGCTACTGGGTGCCGGAAAGCGCCAAGATGGCCTACAAGGCGCGGTTTCACCCTGCCGAGGTGCTGATCGGCGGCGCGTGGGTCGATCTCGACCGTGCTTTCGGTGCCGGCCGTCAGCCGATCACGAAAATTTCAGTCGTGACGGATTGAGCGATCGCAAGGTCCATCACGATAAAACTGGTTGAAATTTTGTATACATGATATTGTAGTGCTCTACTTGATTTCAGGAGCACCGAAAATGTCACCTCGCCTTCTGACCGCCGCGGCCGTGGCGGGTTTCGTCGCATGTGGCTGGACCGGCGCCCAGGCGGCAACATCGCCAGCGACAACGTCAGCGCCGGTTTACGTTCACATGAACGGCGCCAACGATTTCCTCGAACGGGTGGTTGCCGTGCGGCCGGGCCAGGCGGTCGTATTCGTCAACGAGGATACTGGCGGGCACACCATCGTCGGCTACGAACCTTACAAGAGCGGCACGACGATCAAGGGCTTCGACGGCACTGTCGCCGGCACGCCGGGTCCGGGCCACAAGGTCTCGACCTACCGCATCAGCTTTCCGCATACGGGCGTCTATGCCTATTACTGCTCGGTTCATGCGCGCCTGGAAAAAACCTACAGTCACGGTCACGATCACTACGTCGCGGCAGTGCCGACGCCTGCGGTTCTCGGCCCGCCGGTCGATGGCTATGGCGGCCCGATGGACGGCCTGATCATCGTCACCAATGACCCGCACATTCTCGCCACAACGCCGGCGACGGCGCATGAAAAGATTCTGAAGGATTTCTTCGGCGGCTGACAGCTCGCCTCATTCAAGCTCGATCTCGCCATCCACCACATGGGTCAGGCCGACGGCTTCGATCCTGAGCGTTATCGTCGCCTTGAGCGGAGCCTTGCCTGACAGGGCTCCGGCCTTCAGTTTCTCCCGCACGGCCAGTTCGATTTCCCGCTGGGAGGTCACGCCGACTTCCTTGAGAAACTTGCGGATTGTCGTGTTGAACCGGTCTTCGTCCATGAGGGTCTCCCTTTCTACCGAACCAGCGGATATCCGGGAACGATTCTAGGCGGCTCCGGCCCGGCCGGGCAAGGAAACTTTCATGCCGCCTCTCCAGCGGGCTGCGTGCGCCGGTGCTGTTTAGTCCCGGCATTCGACGGGTTGGATTCAGGAGCGACCCTTTCGGACCCGACTGTCCACATTTTGCAGATGTATTCGTAAGAAACGAGACCCGCGAGGATTTTGAGCCGCCAACCGTCCCGAAGCTGGCAACGCTCACCGTCCGGTGCAAATCGCCCGATCCGGCCGCGCACCAAACTCCGGCGTTCATCCTGGCTGCCGACACATGCCGCGCGGCATCACAAATCCTTCCCTAAACCGATCGTTACGCTCGATTTGCTTTACTTTTCGGTGCTTCCACCGCTATGTGAATGCAACTCAGGCCTTCTGAGCCGAATTGCTTCACTGAATGGGGACTTCTGATGCGCCGGATCGCCCTCGGCCTGATCGCCGCGACGTTTTTGAGCAGCAACGCCTATGCCTGTATGCAGCCGGACACCCAGCAGGCTCTCGATGTCGTCGGCCTGAAAAGCACGCTGATGGTCAGCGCCCTCGCCTGCGACCAACGCCAGAGCTACGATGCGTTCATGACGCGGTTCCAGCCGCATGTCCTTGCCGAACAGCATCGGGTCGACGACTATTTCCGCCGGCTCCACGGTCGCGCCTATCATAAATACGAAGACAGCTATATCACCGGCCTTGCGAATGTGCAGTCCTCGGCGGGAATTCAGGAAGGCAGCAATTTCTGCGGCGAAAGCGCGGCCCTGTTCACTCAGGTTCTGGCGCTGAAAACCCAGATCGAGCTCGACGATTTCGCCCGCCAGTCGCCGGCGGTGCAGCCGATCGTCATGGTCCAGTGCGGCATCGTCGAATCAAGCGCATTCCGCCGCATGGAGCGCCTTGCCCCCAGGCCCTGATCCGACCTTGACCGCCCTGAAAGACAGGCCCGTCCGTCTGTTATCGGGCGCGGCCAATTTCCGGGCGATCCCCGCCTTGCCGACCGAAGACGGCCGATCCCTGCGCCCCGGCCTCATCTATCGCTCCGGCGAATTGTCCGGCTTGACCCGGGACGATCTCACGCGCCTCGAATCTCTCGGCATCAAACTGGTCTGCGACCTGCGAAGCCGCGCCGAGCGCCGGCGTTTTCCAACCGCCTGGCCGGCGCTCGCCCCCGCGCGCATCATCGAAATGCCCCCAGCCTCCGATGCCGAATCCGGAATGAACTGGCTGATCGGCCGCCTCGCACAGGAACCCGGTGCTGTGGGAGCGCGGCGCGCCATGACCGATCTCTACGCCACCCTGCCCCGTCTTCTGTTGCCGATCCTGGCTGAAACCTTCGCTGCGGTCGCGGCAGGCTGGGCGCTGCCGGTCCTTCTGCATTGCCATGTCGGCAAGGACCGCACCGGCGTTGCCGCTGCCATCCTGCTCCGCGCCGCCGGGATCACCCGTGACGGGATCCTCGCCGATTATCTCGAAACCACACGACATATCGACGGTGAAGCCGACCGTGCCGCGCTCGGCCGGACGGTCGGGCGCCTGCTCGGTCGTGCGATCGACCCGGATACGCTCGATATCCTCAGCCGGGCGGATGAAGCCTATCTCGATGCCGCCTTCGCTGCGATCGACCGGAACCGGGGCGGGTTCGATGCCTGGTTGTCGGCCGCCGGCGTCACGCCGGATCACCGTGCCCGCCTGCGGTCCCTGCTCACCGTCCCGGCCTAGAACAATATCCGGACAGACTGGATCATTCGATCCGGTCGGTTCGGATGAAATTGCTCGCAAAACAAAGCTGGAGCTGATTCCGGCTGGTCGGAATCAGCTCCAAACCCGCGCATAAAAAAACCCCGGCCGAAGCCGGGGTTTTCGAAGTCATATCCGGTCTGGATCAGTGCAGGATGATCTCGACGCGGCGGTTCTGCGGCTCGCGCACGCCCGGCCCGGTCGGGACCAGAAGATGCGTCTCGCCAAAGCCCTTGATCATGATGTCCTCTTTCGGCACGCCATCCGACACGAGCTGGGCCGCAACCGCATCCGCGCGGCGATAGGACAGCTTCATGTTGTAGGACGGCTTGCCCGACGTATCGGTGTAGCCGTTCACGTCGAGCCGGGTCACATGCGTGGTCTGCGAAGCATGGGCCGCCTCGGCGACGATCTGCTGCGCACGCGGGGTCAGGTTGGCCTTGTCCCAGTCGAAGAACACCAGATAGGTGCGGG
>DASVGZ010000227.1:0-10371 GCA_036379275.1 Acidiphilium sp.
CGGGGTCGATGCTGCCGTCGTAGAGCGCGCGGCCGATGATCGTGCCGGCAAGGTTCGGGATGCGCGCGGCGGCTTCGCACAGCCGGCGGATATCGGCGATCCCGGCGACCCCGCCGGAGGCGATCACCGGAATCGCGACCGCCCGGGCCAGCGCCTCGGTCGCTTCGATGTTGAGCCCGGCGAGCATCCCGTCGCGTGCGATGTCGGTGTGGATAATCGCGGCGATACCGGTATCGGCGAGGCGGCTGGCGAGATCGGCCACGGCGAGGTGTGAGGTCTCGGCCCAGCCCTCGGTCGCCACCATGCCGTCCCGCGCGTCGATGCCGACCACGATCCGGCCGGGGTGGGCGCGTGCGGCCTCGCGCACCAGCGCAGGGTTCTTCACCGCGGCGCTGCCGAGAATCACCCGGGCGATGCCGAGGTCGAGCCACGCCTCGATTCCCGCCATGTCGCGGATGCCGCCGCCGAGCTGGACCGGGACCGGGGTGGCGGCAAGGATCGCGCGCACAGCCTCGCCGTTCACCGGCCGGCCTGCGAAGGCGCCGTTGAGATCGACCACGTGAAGCGCATGGAACCCGGCATCGGCGAATTCGCGCGCCTGGGCGGCCGGGTCTTCGGCATAGATCGTCGCCTCGTCCATCGCGCCGCGCTTCAGGCGCACGCAGGCGCCGTCCTTGAGGTCGATCGCGGGGTAGAGGGTCAATCGCATCGGCTCAGCCCGCCTGCAGCATCTTGTAGTAGTAACGCCCGGCGATGGTGCGGCCATCGGCACGGGCATAAGCCGGATGGGTGCCCCAGCGGATGAAGCCGGCGGCCTCATAGAGCGCGATCGCGGCGGTCTGGGTTTCCCGGACATCGAGATTGAGCACCTGATAGCCGAGCGAGCGCGCGCGCTCCTCGACCCGACGTATGATCAGCCGGGCGAGGCCATGGCCTCGGGCGTAGGGCGCCACGAAATTATGCATCAGTGCCGCGCCGAAGGCCTGGGCCTCGTTGTTGCGCGGCGGGCGGACCAGTTGGGCCGCGCCGTAGATGATGCCGTCCATCCGGCCGACGAACAGTTCGCGTTCCGGCACCAGGACGATGCCGCGGAAATACTGTTCCAGCGCCGCACGGCCGGGCGGCTTGAGCCAGCCGAAACCGCCGCCGTCGATGATCGCGGCGTCGGCCGCCTCGCACAATGCTTGCAGGTCGTCGTCGGCGATCTCGGCGAGGCGATCAACCCTGAGCGTGTCCGGCGGGGGGAGATCCTGGGTCTGATGTCTGGCCATTACGGTGTCCAGCGCAGGAAATTGGCGAGAATGGTCAGGCCGACCTCCTGGCTCTTTTCAACGTGGAACTGGGTGCCGGCGCGGGTGCCGATGGCGACCATAGCCGGAATCGGACCGCCGTAGTCGGTGGTGGCGATCACATCCGTGGTGTTGGAAACGAGGGCGTAGGAGTGGACGAAATAGGCATGGGCGCCGGGTTCGACCCCTTCGAGCAGCGGATGGACGCCGGGGGTGAAGGAGAGTTCGTTCCAGCCCATATGGGGCAGGCGCAGTCCGGGAGCCTCGATCCGCGCGATATCGCCCGCGATCCAGCCGAAGCCGGGCGTGATCTCGTGCTCCAGTCCGCGCGCCGCCATCAACTGCATCCCCACGCAGATGCCGAGGAACGGCACGCCCGAATCGACCCGGCGGAGCATCGCCGCGCGCAGGTCGGGTTTTGCCGCGAGGCCGTGCGCGCAGTCGGCGAAGGCACCCTGGCCGGGCAGGACGATGCGGTCCGCCCGATCCACCACGTTCGGCTCGTCGGTGATCGTGACTGTGGCACCGAGTCCGAGCCGCGCAGCGGCGAGTTCCAGACCGCGCGCGGCGGAAGCGAGATTGCCGCTGCCGTAGTCGATGACCGCAAGCCTCACAGCACGCCTTTGGTCGAGGGAATCGCGCCCCGTGAGCGCGGGTCGGGCTCGACCGCCATACGCAGCGCGCGTGCTGCCGCCTTGAACGCGGCCTCGGCGACGTGGTGGGCGTTGCTGCCGGCGCGTCGGGTCAGATGCAGGGCAAAGCCGCCATTCGCGGTCAGCGAGCGAAAGAATTCCTCGACGAGCTGAGTGTCCATGTCGCCCAGCATCGGGCGCTCGAAAGCAACGTCGAACACCAGAAAGCCGCGCCCGGACAGGTCGATCGACGCCTCGCACAGGGCTTCGTCCATCGGCGTCGCGGCATGGCCGAACCGGGCGATCCCGGCCTTGTCGCCCAGCGCCTCGCGAATCGCCTGGCCGAGCACGATGCCGACATCCTCGATCGTGTGATGGGCGTCGATATGCAGGTCGCCCTCGGCGCGGACCGTGAGATCCAGCATTGCGTGACGGCCCAGGGCCGTGAGCATGTGGTCGAAAAAGCCGATCCCGGTCGCGATATCGGTGCGGCCGGTCCCGTCGAGATCGAGGGTCAGCTCGATCGCGGTTTCGGAGGTCTTGCGGGTGATGTCTGCGGTTCGGGCCATGGGCCGTTGCCTAGCCCAATTCCCCGGCTCCGCCAATGCGACGGAGCCGGGAACTTCCTTAACGGTTGATCTCTTCCAGCGCCCGGCCACGGGTGTCGGGGCCGAGGGCGATCATGACGATGCCGACGATCATCGCGATGGCAATGAACACGGCGACGCCCGGCACCCCGTAATCGGCGAGCAGGACGCCGATCGCGAGCCCGGCGAAGGCGGCGGCGAGCCGGCTCCAGGAATAGACGAAGCCGACCGCCCGGGCGCGGATCCGGGTCGGGAACAGCTCCGGCTGGTAGCCGTGATAGGCGAAGGACATCACGTTCGCCGACAGGGTGAAGATCACGCCGAGGATGATGAGAACCGCCGGCGAACTGCTGATCGAGAACAGGGCGATCACGATGCCCATGATGATCATCGCGCCGATGATCTGGGTCTTGCGCTCCAGCTTGTCGGCGAAGAAGGTTCCGAGCAGCGGGCCGAACGGGTTGGCGATGGCGATGATGAACGCGTATTCCAGCCCCTTGGTGACATGGATGCCGCGATGGATCAGCAAGGTCGGCACCCAGGCGGCGAAGCCGTAGAACCCGATCACCTGAGCCATGTTGAAGATCGACAGGATGATGGTCCGCTTCAGGTAGAGCGGGCCGAAAATCTCGAGAAGCGAGCCCTTGCCGCCTTCCTCGGGTTCGGCGGGCTGCGGAGCGGGCAGGGCGATGCCCTTCTCCGCAACGACCTTGCGCTCGATATTGGCGACGATTGCCTCCGCCTCGTCGAACCGGCCATGTCGGGCGAGCCAGCGCGGGCTTTCCGGAATGCCGAGCTGAAGGAACCACACCACCACAGCGCCGACGGTGCCGATCAGGATCAGCACCCGCCAGGCTTCGAGCCCGAACGGTTTGGTGCCATGCATGGAGAAGGCGAGGAACGCGATCAGCGGCACCACGAGGAAGGTGATGAACTGGCTGACCGAGAAGGCCCGGCCACGCTCGCCGCGTGGGATCAGTTCGGAGATGTAGGTGTCGATCGTGACGAGTTCGACGCCGACGCCGACGCCGGCGATGAAGCGCCAGATATCGAGGGCGAAGCCCGTGGTCTGGAACGCCATGATCGCGGTGCAGATCATGTACCAGAGCAGCGAGCCGACGAACACGATGCGCCGGCCGAAATTGTCGGCGACCTGGCTGAACACCAGCGTGCCGACCCACAGGCCGGCGAAGGTCGCGAATACGAAGGTGCCGAAGCCGGCCACCTTCACCGCGACCAGCGACGAGAAGATGCCGAGCGAGGCCGGGGTGAACAGCCCGTCATGGATCATGCCGGGCGCGACATAGCCGGTGAAGAACAGGTCGTAGAATTCGAAAATGCCGCCGAGCGAGATCAGGACCACCATGGTCCAGACGGTGCGCGATGGCGGCAGCCGGTCGAGCCGGGCGGCGATATCCGCGGCGCGCTGGCCGGCCGATACGGCGGTGTTGGCGAGTGTTTGCTCCGACATTTTTGTCCCCCCTGTCGATTTTCATCGATAATCCGCCCGGCTTGCGCCGGCAAGACGGGAAATCGGCCACCTGCCGCGAGGCCGGCATACTTCGTGCCGGTTCGACCTCCGGTGCGGCATTTCAGTCATGCGCCGCTTGCCGGAAGCCTCGCGCGGTGCCATCTCGGCGTTCATGACCAATGCGAACGATCCGGTCGGCTGGCATGGCACGACCATTCTCTGCGTCCGGGCCAATGGTTCCGTCGCCATGGCGGGTGACGGCCAGGTGAGCCTGGGCAACACCGTGGTGAAGGGCAACGCGCGCAAGGTGCGGCGAATCGGCGGCGGTTCGGTGCTCGCCGGGTTCGCCGGCGCCACCGCCGACGCCTTCACCCTGCTCGAACGGCTGGAGGCCAAGCTCGACCGCTTCCCCAACCAGCTCGAGCGCGCCTGCGTCGAGCTTGCCAAGGACTGGCGGACCGACCGCTATCTGCGCCGGCTGGAGGCGATGATGGCGGTGGCCGACGCGACCCATTCCTATACGCTGACCGGCAACGGCGACGTGCTGGAACCGGAGGACGGCATCATCGCGATCGGCTCGGGCGGCAATTACGCGCTCGCCGCAGCCCGCGCGCTGCTCACCGTCGACGGACTCGGCGCCGAGGACATCGCCCGGCGGGCGATGAAGATTGCCGGCGACATCTGCATTTACACCAACCATAACGTGATTGTCGAAACCCTGTGATCGATAGCCCCACCTACACGCCGCGCGAGATCGTCTCCGAACTCGACCGGTTCATCGTCGGCCAGGACGACGCGAAGCGCGCCGTCGCCATCGCCCTGCGCAACCGCTGGCGCCGTCAGCAGCTTCCCGAAGCCATGCGCGAGGAGGTGGTGCCGAAGAACATCCTGATGATCGGCCCGACCGGCTGCGGCAAGACCGAGATCGCCCGCCGGCTGGCGAAGCTCGCCCAGGCGCCGTTCATCAAGGTCGAGGCGACCAAATTTACCGAGGTCGGCTATGTCGGGCGGGATGTCGAGAGCATCGTGCGCGATCTGGTCGAGGTGTCGATCGCGATGTTGCGCGATCTCAACCGCAAGGGGGTGCAGGCGCGCGCCGAACTCGCCGCCGAGGAGCGGCTGGTGACCGCGCTGGTCGGCGAAGGTGCTGCGGCGGATACCCGCAACCGGGTCCGCAAGATGCTGCGCGACGGCGAACTGGAAGACAAGGAGATCGATGTCGAGATCACCGAGATGCCCGGCGGGGCGATCGGCCAGATGGATATTCCCGGTATGCCGCCGGGTGGGGCGATCAATCTCGGCGACATGATGAAATCGATGTTCGGCCGCCAGCAGGGCCGCAAGCGGATGACCGTGGCGGCGGCGCGCCAGGCGCTGAACCGCGAGGAGGCCGACCGCCTGCTCGACACCGAGCAACTGACCGCCGATGCCCGTGCCCATGCCGAGAATCACGGCATCGTCTTCCTCGACGAGATCGACAAGATCTGCGCGCGCACGGAGAGTGGGTTCCGCGGCGGCGATGTCTCGCGCGAGGGGGTGCAGCGCGACCTTCTGCCGCTGATCGAGGGCACCACGGTCTCGACCAAATACGGACAGGTCAAGACCGACCACATCCTGTTCATCGCCTCGGGCGCATTCCATGTGGCGAAGCCGGCCGACCTTCTGCCGGAGTTGCAGGGGCGTCTGCCGATCCGGGTCGAACTCGCCTCGCTGACGCGGGAGGATTTTCGGCGGATCCTGACCGAGCCTGAACATTCCCTGCTCAAGCAGTATGTCGCGCTGATGGAGACCGAGAAGGTCCATCTCGATTTCACCGACGATGCGGTGGACGCGATCGCCGAACTCGCCGCCGACATCAACGATCGTGTCGAAAATATCGGCGCGCGCCGGCTCGCGACCGTGCTGGAGCGGATGCTGGAGGAAATCAGCTTCGCCGCGACCGACAAGGCCGGCGAGACCATTACCGTCGACGCCACGCTGGTGCGCGACAAGGTTGCACCGCTCGCCGCGAAGGGCGATCTCAGCCGGTTCATCCTGTAACGATGCGCTCTGCCCGGACGATGCCGCCCGGGCAGTCAGGCTCACAATCCGTCAGATGAACGTGGCGATGCTGTCGAGCGGGCGCTTTTCCGTGGCGTGAAGCGGAATCGTCGCTTCCGGTTTGGGATAGCCGGTGACCAGAAGAATATAGGGTTTGTCGTGCGCCGGGCGTCCGCACAACTCGTTCAGAAAGCTCATCGGGTTCGGCGTGTGGGTGAGGGTGGCGAGCCCGGCCCGGTGCAGCGCCGCGATCAGGAACCCGGCGGCGATGTTCACCGATTCCGGTACGTAGTAATTTTTACGCAACTCGCCATCGGCGGACCGGCTCTTGCGTTCGCCGAAAATGCAGATCAGCCAGGGTGCTTCCTCCAGAAACGGCTTGGAATCGTCGGTGCCGAGCGGTGCGAGCGCCGCGAGCCATTCCGAACCCGCACCGCCGGCATAGAAGGCGCGTTCCTCTTCTTCCGCCGCCTCTCGAATTCGGTGCTTGATCGCCGGGTCGCCGATTACCGCGAAATGCCAGGGCTGGTGGTTGGCGCCGCTCGGTGCGGTTCCCGCAGCCATGATGCAGGTTTCGATGATGTCGCGCGGCACCGGCTTTGAGTCGAACTCGCGGATCGTGTGGCGCCGGCGGATCTCGTCGTAGAAGGCGTGCGCGTTGGCCCGCATCTGCTCCACCGGAAGCTCCCGGTAATCGGGCAGCGGTATCGGTTGGTAGTCCTTGATCAATGCCATCGGCGGTTCCCAGGTTGTCCGTGCCAGCCATTTTCTAACATTATCGGTGAGCGTCAAGCGGTTTATTGCGTCTGCAACGTTCCATCCGCTGCACGATTTGGTCATCGGAAGCGTTTCGGCTAGTTTTCGTGAAAATTTCCTGACGGGAGTTCTGCCATGATGATCGGCCGCCGGTCGGTTTTTGCCTTGCTCGGTGTCGGATTGATTGCTCCGGCCGTCGGTTTCGCCGCCAGCGACGACGCGGCCTCGCTATGGGCCGCGATCGAAAAGCGCGGCACGCTCAAAATCGGCATGGAAGGCACCTTCCCGCCGTTCAATTTCGAGACCAGCGCAGGCAAATTGACCGGGTATGAGGTCGATTTCGCCCGCGACCTCTGCAAGCAGATCGGCCTCAAGCCGGATTTCGTCCTGATGCCGTGGGACGATCTTCTTGCCAGCCTGGCAACCGGGCGGGTCGACGTGGTGATCAATCAGGTGACGGTCACCCCGGCGCGCGAGCAGGAATATGCCTTCTCCATTCCCTATACGTATTCCGGCCTTCGGGTCACCATCCGCAAGGGCACGAAGGGAATCGATGGTCCCGAGTCGCTCGCGGGCAAGCGGGTCGGCGTCGTTCTCGGCTCCAATGTCGAGGCGTGGGTCAGGAAGAACATTCCGGCGGCGAAGGTGGTCACCTATCAGGACCAGCCCACGATGCTTCAGGATCTGAAGGTCGGCCGGGTCGCCGCCGTGGTCAATTACGGGGTGATGATCGCCTATGCGAACAAGACCATGGATTCGCCGTTTGCCCTGGTCGGCAAGCCGTTCGACGATCAGCACATGGCGGTTGCCATGACGAAGGGCAACACCGTTCTGCTCGGCAGGATCGACGCCGGGATCAGGACATTGAAGGCCGATGGCGCACTCAAGGCTGCGTCCGAACGCTGGTTCGGGATGGATATTTCGGCGCCGCAGTAATACCAAACCGCACTGAGCCCGACTCTTTCGGGATCAGTGCGGTTTGGTATGCGCGCGGGGATGGTGGGGCGGAGTTGCCCAAGGTTCCGGCGACACGGAGTGTCGCTGGAACGGCAACGGAGGGGGCCGCGCGCCAGATAAAGACTCATACCATGGGTCGCGATCAGCGAGACATGGTATAATAGGGTCAGGCTATCAGATCGATCGCTTCGGCGAGCTTGATGTCGCGGCTGGAAAGGCCGCCGGCATCATGGGTGGTGAGGACGATCGACACCTTGTTCCACACATTCGACCATTCGGGGTGATGGTCGTGCTTTTCGGCGAGCAGGGCGACCCGGGTCATGAAGCCGAATGCCTCGGAAAAATCCCGGAACCTGAACGTCCGCTCGATCGCGTCGCGATCCTTCGCGAAGCTCCAGTCCGGCAGGAGATCGACCAGGGCGGCACGTTCGGTATCTGTCAGCCTGGCTGTCATGACTCGGTTCCTTTCATATCCAGAACGCCGGCGACCGCCTCGCGCAGGGCCGGCAACACCTCCGTCTCGAACCAGGGCCGTCGCGCCGCCCAGGCACGGGTGCGCCAGGACGGATGCGGCAGGGGAAACCGGCCGGGCAGAAAAGCCCGGAAGTCGCGCACCCGCGCCTCGAGACCGCCCTTACCGAGATAATAAGCCTGGGCGTAGCTGCCAACCAGCAAGGTCAGGCGGAGCGCCGGCATGGCAGTGGAGAAGGGGGCCTGCCAGAGCGGCGCGCATTCCGGGCGGGGCGGGGCGTCGCCGCCGTGCGGCAGTCGTCCGGGGTAGCAAAAGCCGATCGGCAGGATGGCGATACGGCAGGCATCGTAGAATGTGGCACGGTCGATGCCGAGCCACTCGCGCAACCGGTCGCCGGACGGATCGTTCCATGGAATTCCGGTCTCATGGACCTTCGTGCCGGGCGCCTGACCGACGATCAGGAGGCGCGCGGTGGCGGAGGCGCGAACGACCGGACGGGGGCCGAGCGGCAGGGTCGCGGCGCAGACCGTGCAGGCCTCCGCCTCGACGATCAGCGCGTCAATCGCTGACGGTGGTCTGATGGCTGGACTGGTAGGCTTTGGCATTGGCCGGTTCGACCCGCAGATACAGGATCATCTCGCCCGCGCCCAGAAAATCGAGGCTGCACGGAATCAGCCCGCGCGGGTAGAACTGGAACCGGTTCTGGTCGAGCATCAGATGGAGCCCGCCCGGCGCCAGCGCAACGGTCTGCCCGGGAGCGATCGTGATCGCATTGACCGTCTTGCCCGAAGCGTCGAGCAGGGCGGTCCGGCGCGCGATCGGGCAACTCGCCGAAACCAGGGTGTCGGCGGTCAGTCCGGTATTGTGGATGGTGAAGAAGCCGGGAACCGACGTGCCGGCATCGCTGGTGGCATGGGTCCAGCCCTGCCCGACGGTGATGCCGGGCAGGGGGGTTGCATCGGTCTGGGCGAAGGCCGGGACGGAGAGGCTCGCGACGGCGAGGCCGAGGAGCAGGCGCTTGATTGGCGTCATCACAGCGTTTCGTATTTCTCGATCAACCAGTCGCCCGGTTCGGCGGCGGCGAGACGGTACCATTCCGCGACCAGCGGATGCTCGCGCACCGCTTTCACATAATCGAGCGCGGCGTGCGAAAGCGTCGGAGTGTAGGTCAGGAAGCGCGACACTGCATGGGCGCTCATGACATCGGCACCGGTGAAATCCGCACCGAACAGGAACGGTCCGTTGGCGCCGAAGCGGGCGCGGGTCTCGCTCCAGAGTGTATCGATCCGGGCGATATCGGCGAGGCTGTGCTCGTTGCGGCCGGCTTCCGGAAAGGCCCGGCAGCAGTTCATCGGCATCGCCATACGCAATTCGCGGAAGCTGCTGTGCATCTCCGCGGCGATGGCGCGGGCATGGGCGCGGGCGATGCGCTCGTGCGGCCAGAGCGCGGGAGCCACATCGGCGCAGTATTCGAGAATGGCGAGGCTGTCCCAGATCTTTGCGCCGTCATGTTCGAGATAGGGAACGAAGCCGGAGGGCGATATCGCGCGGATCGCTGCCGTGACGCCGCCTTCGAGCCGGATCACCTTCTCCTCGACGGCAAGACCGGCAAGCCGCACCGGAAGCCAGCCGCAGAGCGACCATGAGGAATAGCGCCGTGAGCCGATATAGAGAGTCGCCGATTGAGATGCCATGCGACCCTGTTAACCCGGATTCGCGCGTCCGGCCATATCGCGCCGCTGGGCGAGGCGGTCGACCTGGGCCTCCACGTCCAGAGTCCGGGCGACGAAACCCGCGATATCGGCCGGAACCGGGGCGGCAAGTCCGGGCAGGCCGAGTCCAGGCAGGCCGAGTCTGGGCAGGCCGAGTCTGGGCAGGCTAAGCACCGAAAGAAGTACACGGACATGGCCGAGGCCGGGATAGACTCTTGTGTCGACGGTCGCTCCCGCCGCGCGCAGCTTGCCGGCGAGCCGTGCGGTATTACCGGGGAGAACGCGCCGGTCTCGCGCGCCGGTCAGCAGCAGACAGGGTGGCGCCGCCCCGTCGGCGTGGGCGATCGGCTGGGTGCTGGCGAGGTCCGGTTCGGGCGCGAAGATTGCCTTGTGGACGGGATCGGTGAGCGGCAGGAAATCGTAGGGACCGGCGAGGCCGATCGCGCCGGCGAGCG
>DASVGZ010000228.1:0-5464 GCA_036379275.1 Acidiphilium sp.
CGCTTCTGGGCACGGCACGGCTGTGCCATCCTCCAGCCTTACGACATGGAAGTGGGCGCCGGCACCTTCCATCCGGCCACCACGCTGCGCGCCCTGGGGCCGAGACCCTGGGCAGCAGCCTATGTCCAGCCCTCGCGCCGGCCGTCCGACGGGCGGTATGGCGAGAACCCGAACCGGCTGCAGCACTATTACCAGTATCAGGTGATCATCAAGCCGAGCCCGGAAAACGCGCAGGATCTGCTGCTGGAAAGCTACCGCGCGATCGGTCTCGACCCTCTGCGCCACGATTTTCGCTTCGTCGAGGACGACTGGGAAAGTCCGACCCTCGGTGCCTGGGGGCTCGGCTGGGAAGTCTGGTGCGACGGGATGGAGGTCGGCCAGTTCACCTATTTCCAGCAGGTCGGCGGCATCGCGGTCGATCTGCCGAGCTTCGAGATGACCTACGGGCTGGAACGCCTGGCCATGTATGTTCAGGGCGTGGAGAATGTCTACGACCTGAGATTTAACGACCATGATGGCCAGCACGGCCTGTCCTACGGCGACGTGTTCTTGCGCGCCGAGCGGGAATATTCGGCGCATAATTTCGAATTCGCCGACACCGCCATGCTGGCCCGACATTTTTCCGACGCCGAGGCCGAGTGCGGCTCGCTGGTCGAGAAAAAGCTCGCTCTGCCCGCCTATGATTACTGCATCAAGGCGAGCCATCTGTTCAATCTGCTGGATGCGCGCGGGGTGATCTCGGTTGCCGAGCGCGCCGCCTATATCGGCCGGGTGCGGGCGCTGGCCAAGGCCTGCGCCGAGGCCTGGGTCGCCGGGGAGACCGTCTGATGGCCGAATTTTTTCTGGAGCTGTTCTCCGAGGAAATTCCGGCGCGGATGCAGGCTTCGGGGGCGGAGCATCTGAAAAACCGTATCCTGACGGCGCTTGCCCCGCTTTCGCCGGAGCTTTCGGGCGTCTGGTCCGGTCCTCGCCGTCTCGCCGTCGCGGCCACAATCAGGGCCGAGACCGAAGCGGCCGACGAGGAGGTTCGCGGTCCGCGAGCGAATGCTCCGGCGGCGGCGATCGACGGATTTCTGCGCAAGAACGCCGCCACGCGCGACGATCTGGTGGTCGAGGGCGATTTTTACTATCTGCGCCGTCGCCGGATGCCGACGCGTGCCGCCGATCTTCTGTCCACACCGGATTTCACCAACACGATCGCAACGCTGCCCTGGCCGAAATCCATGCGCTGGGGCGGATCGGGCGATTTCACCTGGGTCCGTCCGCTGCGCCGCATCATCTGCCTGCTCGATGGCGCGGTAATCCCGATCGTGCTCGGACCGGTGACGGCCTCGAACCAGAGCGAAGGCCATCGGTTCATGGGGCCGGGTGCGTTCACGGTGGCGTCGGCCGCGCAATGGGCGGCGGAACTCGGCCGCCGCAGCGTCATCGTCGATGCCGGAAAGCGACGCGCAACGGTCGAGACCGGGCTGCACGATGCAGCCGCCGCGCGCGGATTGACTATCGCCGGGGATGCCGGCCTGCTCGACGAGGTTTCCGGCCTAGTCGAATGGCCGGTCGCCCTGATCGGCGCGATCGAACCGCATCACATGGCGCTGCCGCCGGAAGTGCGCGAACTGTCGATGAAGGTGAACCAGCGCTATTTCTCGACCCGCGATGCCGAAGGCCGGCCGGCGTCGTTTTTCGCCTTTGTCGCCAATATCGCTGCGAATGACGGCGGAGCCGCGATCGTTGCGGGCAACGAGCGGGTGCTGCGCGCCCGGCTTTCGGATGCCGAACATTTCTGGAACGAGGACCGCAGGCATCCGCTCGATCACTATTTGCCGAAACTCAAGGGCGTGACGTTTCACGCGAAACTTGGCACCCAGTTCGATCGCGCCGAACGCATTGCGGCGCTGGCGCGGGAGATCGCGCAAACCCTTGGCGCGACCCCGGAGGCGGCGGCGAAGGCCGAACGGGCGGGCCTGCTCTGCAAGGCCGATCTGGTGACCGGCATGGTCGGCGAATTTCCCGAACTACAGGGCGTCATGGGCGGCTATTACGCGGGGGATGCCGATGTCGGCGCCGCGATCCGCACCCACTACCAGCCGAAAGGCCCGTCGGACGATGTGCCACAGGGTATCGTGCCCTGCGCCGTCGCCCTGGCCGACAAAATCGACACGCTGCGCGAGTTCTTCCGCGTCGGCGAGAAGCCGACCGGTTCGGGCGATCCTTACGCTCTGCGTCGCGCCGCGCTCGGTGTCATTCGCATCGTGCTCGAAAACGGGCTCAGGCTGAACCTGCGCGGTCTTGCCGGCGACGAGGTGTTCGACTTCCTGATCGACCGCCTGCGCGTGAAACTGCGTGGCGAGGGCAAGCGGTTCGACGTCCTGAACGCCGTTCTCGATGCGTCGCCCGATGATGACCTGACCCGCCTGATCGCACGGACCGAGGCGCTCGGCGGGTTTCTCGAAACTGATGACGGCGCCAACCTGCTTGCCGCCTACCGGCGCGCTGCGAACATCCTCCGGATCGAGGATGCGAAAGACGGACCGCACGAGGGCGCCGTCGATGCGTCCCTGCTCACCGAGGCGGCCGAAACCACCCTTGCCGGTTCGCTGGACTCAGTGGACCGCGATGCGCGTCAAAAGCTCGCGGCCGAGGATTTCACCGGCGCGATGCGCGAATTCGCCACCCTTCGCATACCGGTCGATGCGTTCTTCGATCAGGTTATTGTCAACGACGAAAAGCCGGAAATCCGCCGCAATCGCCTGCGACTGCTCGCCCGCCTGCGCGACGTGATGCACCGCGTCGCCGATTTCTCGAAACTGGAAGGGTAACACCGCCATGAGCAAATATGTTTACAGTTTCGGCCCGGGGGCCAGCGATGGCTCCGCCGCGCTGCGCAACCTGCTCGGCGGCAAAGGGGCAAACCTCGCCGAAATGGCCAGTATCGGCCTGCCGGTCCCACCCGGCTTCACCATCACCACCGAGGTCTGCACGGAGTTTTACGAGAACGACCGCAACTATCCGGCCGGCCTGCGCGAGCAGGTGAGCGCGGCGCTCGCCAGGGTGGAGAAGGAGGTCGGCCGCGGTTTCGGTGACAAGCACAAGCCTCTCCTGGTTTCGGTGCGCTCCGGCGCGCGGGTGTCGATGCCGGGCATGATGGACACGGTGCTCAATCTCGGCCTCAACGACGCGACGGTGCAGGGCCTCGCCGAAGGCGCCGGCGATGCGCGCTTCGCCTGGGATTCCTACCGCCGGTTTATTCAGATGTACGGCTCGGTGGTGCTCGGCGTCGCGCATCACCGTTTCGAGGAAATCATCGAGAACGTGAAGCTCGACGAAGGCGCGATCGAGGATACCCAACTCACCGCTCAGGACTGGCACCGCGTGGTCGAAAGCTACAAGGATGTCGTCCAGGCCGAAACCGGCAAACCGTTCCCTCAGGATCCGAACGATCAGCTCTGGGGTGCGATCGGCGCCGTGTTCGGATCGTGGATGAACCAGCGCGCCATCACCTATCGCCGCCTGCACGAAATTCCCACCGACTGGGGCACCGCCGTCAATGTCCAGGCCATGGTGTTCGGCAACATGGGCGAGGACTGCGCGACCGGCGTGTGCTTCACTCGCGATCCCTCGACCGGGCTCAATGAATTTTACGGGGAATATCTGCCGAATGCGCAGGGCGAGGATGTGGTCGCCGGTATCCGCACGCCGCGCCCTCTGTCGAAATCCTACGCCAAGCCCGGCGAGACCAGCATGGAAGAGGCACTGCCCGAAGCCTACGCCGATCTGGTTCGGGTGCGCGCGACACTCGAGCGCCACTATCACGACATGCAGGACATCGAGTTTACCGTTCAGCGTAACAAACTCTACATGCTGCAAACCCGCAACGGCAAGCGGACCGCGTCGGCGAGCGTGCGCATCGCGGTCGAGATGGCGGAAGAGGGCCTGATCGACCGGCGCGAGGCGGTGATGCGGGTCAACCCGCAATCGCTCGACCAGTTGCTTCACCCCACGCTCGACCCGAACGCGCCGCGCAAGCTGTTGTCGAAGGGATTGCCGGCCTCGCCGGGTGCTGCGTCCGGCATCGTCGTGTTCTCGGCCGACGAGGCCGAAATGCGCGCGCAGAAAGGCGAGGCGGTGATTCTGGTGCGGGTGGAAACCAGCCCTGAGGATATTCACGGAATGCACGCCGCACGTGGAATCCTGACCACGCGCGGCGGCATGACCAGCCACGCCGCCGTGGTCGCGCGCGGTATGGGCCGTACCTGCGTCGCGGGGGCCGGCGGCATCCATGTCGATTACGGCGCGAAAACCCTGTCGGCCGGCGGCGCGAGCGTCCATGCCGGCGACATCATCACGCTCGACGGCGCCACCGGTGAGGTTTTCGTCGGATCGGTGCCGATGATCGAGCCGCAGCTTTCCGGCGATTTCGCCAAACTGATGGGCTGGGCCGACGAGATCCGCCGCCTTGGCATCCGTGCGAACGCCGAGACCCCGCTCGACGCCGAGACCGCGCGCAAGTTCGGCGCGGAAGGCATCGGCCTGTCGCGCACCGAGCACATGTTCTTCGACCCCGAGCGGATCGGCGCGGTGCGGCAGATGATCATGGCCGCCGACGAGGCCGGGCGTCGCGCGGCGCTGGAAAAGCTTCTGCCGTTCCAGCGTCAGGATTTCGTCAATCTGTTCCGGATCATGGCCGGACTTCCGGTCACCATTCGCCTGCTCGATCCGCCGCTGCACGAATTCCTGCCGCATGGCGAGGCCGAACTCCAGGAGGTTGCGGCGGCGCTTGGCATGAGCGTGGAAGCGATGCGCCGTCGCGCCACCGAACTCGACGAGGCGAACCCGATGCTCGGCCATCGCGGCTGCCGGCTCGGCGTGTCCTTCCCGGAAATCTACGAGATGCAGGCGCGCGCGATTTTCGAGGCGGCACTCGCGGTCGCGAAGGAAACCGGTAAGGCTCCGGTGCCGGAAATCATGATCCCGCTGGTCGGCGTAAAGCGCGAGCTCGACATCACACGTGAACAGGTCGAGCGGGTCGCGAAATCGGTGTTCGACGAGACCGGGCAGACGCTGGACTACAGCATCGGCACCATGATCGAACTGCCACGCGCCGCCCTGACAGCCGACGCGATCGCCGAATCCGCCGATTTCTTCTCGTTCGGCACCAATGACCTCACCCAGACGGTGTTCGGCCTGTCGCGCGACGATGCCGGAAAATTCCTGCCCCGCTATGTGGAGACGGGAATCCTGCCGAAGGATCCGTTCGTCACCATCGACATCGAGGGCGTCGGCGCGATGGTGCGGATCGCGACCGAAAAGGGCCGAGCGACCAAACCGAAGCTCAAGCTCGGCATCTGCGGCGAGCATGGCGGCGATCCGGCATCGATTGCCTTCTGCGAGGAGGTCGGGCTCGACTACGTTTCATGCAGCCCGTACCGTGTGCCGGTCGCGCGTCTCGCTGCTGCCCAGGCAA
>DASVGZ010000229.1:0-3328 GCA_036379275.1 Acidiphilium sp.
CGCGCGCCGTATTTGTCGAGAAAATAGATCAGCGAGCCGCCGATGCCCCGGATCGCCGGAACGTCCATCGCGAGACCTCCCTCCGCCGGATCGGCCGGTTTCGCGCCGTGAGCAAGCGCGTGGCGGAAGGCGTGCCCGGCATCGACCACGCGAAACGCCATCGACGGCGCACAGGGTCCGTGCTGCGCCGCGAACCGCACCGCGTGACTGCCCGGTTCCTCGTTGACCAGATAGGTCACGTCGCCTTGCCGATAGAGGGTGATCGCCTTCGCGCGATGGCGTGCGACCGCCGCGAATCCCATGGTCCGGAACAGGGTGTGCAGGTGTTCCGGCTCCGGATGGGCGAACTCGACGAAACCGAACCCGTCTGTGCCGGCAGGGTTCTGTTCGGAAATCACCGAAGCTTCGGCGTCATGCGGAAACGGGCCCATCGTCCTGACTCCTCTGAAATCGGATCGCAGGAGCAGAATAGACGGATTTTCAGAACCGATGTGTGCAAAACGCGGCTGGATCGCCGCTTGAACGCATGATCCGTGCGGTTTATCTGAGAAACATGCACGATATGGTGGATCTCGACGGCTTCGATCTCAGGCTGCTCGCCGGCCTTCAGCAGGACGGCCGCCTGACCAACCAGCAACTCGGCGAGCGCATCGGCCTGTCCGCCTCGCAATGCTCGCGCCGGCGGATCGCGCTTGAGGCAGCGGGGGTGATCCGGGGCTATGAGGCGCGGCTGTCCGCCGAGGCGCTCGGCTTCGGCGTGACCGTTCTGATCCAGGTGTCGCTGTCGAAACACTCGAAAGACAATTCGGCCCGGTTCCGCGATCTGGTCGCCCGGATCGATGCCGTTCAGGAAGCCTACGCAATGACCGGCGACCCCGATTACGTGCTCAAGGCGGTGCTGCCGGGCCTGCCCGATCTCGCGGCTCTGGTGAACGACACCCTTCTGCCGCACGACAGCATCGCCCAGGTGCGGTCATCGCTTGTTCTGGAACGCCTTAAGGAAACAAGGCATCTGCCGCTCCTGGCGCGACAATAATCTGATCCAGAGTTTGATCTAACAGAGCAGGACGAAGCCGGGGAAACTACTTGAAGTCTGGTCATGGCGGGTTGCGATGCGGCTTGGCGGCGTGCGGTTTCCTGTATCTTTGCAAGCCGGCGGCGCGCGAAGTTCTTCCGACATAGCCCAATTCCCGGCGTGCAGCGGCATCGTCGATGGTGAACTCGCGCCCGATCATGCGTATCATCGAGCGCGAGACTGGCGGGTCGCCATGTTTCCGGGTGACAACCCAGACTGCATCGAGCATTCGGCCTATGGCGGATGCGAGCCAGTAGGGCATCGAGCGCAGTTTATCCATGGATAGCCCTTGCAGGCTCGCGAGCGACGCGACGAACTCGCGGAAGGTCTGGCCTCCCTGATCCTTGATGAAGAA
Source organism: Acidiphilium sp. (assembly GCA_036379275.1). GTDB lineage: Bacteria > Pseudomonadota > Alphaproteobacteria > Acetobacterales > Acetobacteraceae > Acidiphilium. The sequence continues at coordinate 1,431 of DASVGZ010000229.1, forward strand.
GGCGCGGCCGCCTTTTCCGCGTTCGAGAGCGCACTGTATGGCTTCGACGACATTGTCCACATGGCAGGTCGCAAAAGCGTAGTCGCCGCGGCCTACAAAGACGAACTGCCCGGACTTGATTGCTGCGGGAATCGCTCGGCCGAATCCGTCACCCGGCCCCCAGATCGCTGGTGGGCGAAGCGCGATCGTGCGAAAGCCGGGCTTGTCGGCAGACAACACCAGCGCTTCGGCCCGCGCCTTGCTCGCCAGATAGGCAGAAAAGTGGTTCGGGAATGTGGGCGCGCTTTCATCTGCGTTACAGATGGGGGTGCCAGCATCATCCATGACGATACCGGCCGCGCTGATATGGACGAAGGTCTTTGCCCCTGCATTCTCGGCGGCTTTGAGGAGCGCGATGGTGCCGTCGACATTGGTGCGAAAGAAGGGCGCGCGCGGCCCTGAAAACCGGAACAGGGCAGCGGCATGTACGACGGCATCGATCGCCGGCAATGACAGGGGTGAGCGACTTTCCAGATCGGCGTCGACCGGCGACGCCCCCAGTGCCTTCAGTTTGTCGCGGGATGATGCGGACCGCGCAAGGGCGAGCACCTGGTGGCCGTCCTTCGCAAGTTTCGGGATCAGGTTGCCGCCGAGCAGCCCGGTGCCCCCCGTGACAAAAATTTTCATTGAAGAATGTCTTTCGATTCACAATTCAGGATGGCCCGCAAGGCGTTCTCGCGGGCCTGCTCAAGAACGGCCTGTGAAGGCGGCGGCGCTTTTCGGAGTTGAGCCGTTACGTACAGCAGGGATGCGGCGTTGGCAGACGCCCACATCAAATCGGCGGCGGCCTCGACGGGGAGGGCGAGCCGTCCTTTGGAGGCTATGGCCGTGATCCGCTCGATCAGGAGCGCGAAGGCCTGCCCGGCTGCGGGAATTGTAGCGCCGTCGAGAACACGGCCCAGCATCACCGCGTAGAGCCGGGGGCGGTCCGCCGCAAAGCGCACATAATCGTCCCATCCCTCGCGCAGCGCCATCACCGGATCGGTGGACTGAACCGCTGTCCTCTTGCTTTCGAGGAACTGGGCGAACGCCTCGGTGATCGCGGCGCTCAGGAGGCCGTCGGCACTCCCGTAGTGATGGTACAGCGTCGGCGCGGTGACGTTCGCAATCGCACAGACGCTGCGCGTCGAGAACCGTGCCTCGCCTTCTTCCTCAAGAACCCTCAGGGCCGCGGCGAGTAAGACAGCTCGTGTATCCATGCGCGCAATATAGCGCCGATATACGAAATGTCTATAGCGATGCTATATCGCCGTTGGTAACCCACCGGCGCACTTTCCATTCCAGCAGAAGATGCCGGTCAGTCGCCCGCAGCGGCACGGGGAGCGGCAGCGGAAAAATGCGCAGCAAGACGGCCGATCGCCTGATCCAGCACCGCGATCCGCTTGCAGAACGCGAAGCGGGCATAGTTGCGCGGCGCCTCGCCGGCATAGAACGCCGAGACCGGAATCGCCGCGACCCCGGCATGTTCGGTGATATGGCGGCAGAACGCCACATCGTCGCCATCGAAGCCGAGCGGCGAAAAATCGGCGCTCACGAAATAGGAGCCGGCGGTGGGCAGAACCCGGAACCCGATGGCGCTCAGCCCTGCGGAGAGAAAGTCGCGCTTGGCCGCGAGATCGGCGGCGAGATCCGCGAAATAGGCATCGTCCTTGACCAGGCCGACGGCGACCGCCCGTTGCAGGTTGGGCGGTGTGGTGAAGGTGAGGTTCTGGTGCGCGCGCGCGATCACCGGGGCAAGGCGCTTGCAGGCGGTGATGTAACCCACCTTCCAGCCGGTGAGGCTGAAGGTTTTGCCGGCGCTGCCGATCCTGGCGCAACGCTCGCGCATTCCCGGCAGGGTCATCAGCGGAATATGCTTT
>DASVGZ010000230.1:0-5475 GCA_036379275.1 Acidiphilium sp.
CGAGTTGTTCTCGCCGACCGTGCCCAGAACCACCAGCCCGTCGACTCCGTCCTTGATCAGGGCGTCCTGCACGCGCTGGGTCTGGCGCAGATCCGGGGCCATGTCCTCGGAAAACTGCGTGGTTGCCGCGGGAAGAATGCCCTGCCATCCGGTTGCCATGTGATCGCTCCTCAGCTATACAATCGTATACGTATACGATTTATAAGGGCAAGACAAGCGTGCTCGAACAGCCGAAAAAAGACATTCTGGTGGTGGGCGGCGGAATTGTCGGGCTGTGCTGCGCGCTCCGGCTGCAACAGGCGGGATGGCAGACCACTATCGTCGATCCCGGCGACTTCAGCCGCGCAGCCGCGAGCGGCAATGCCGGGCATATCGCGATCGAGCAGACCGAACCTCTCGCCTCACGCGCGGCGCTACGGACGACACTCGGGCAATTCGTGCAGGGACGCGGTCCGCTCGGACTGCCGCTGCGGGATATCGGCACCTGGGTGCCGTTCGCGGGCAAACTCTACCGGTTTTCCGCCCCGGCGCGGCACGAGGCCGGCAAGGTAGTTCTGGGCGCACTGCTCGCCGATGCGATGCCGGCGTGGCGCAGACTGGCGGACGATATCGGTGCCTCTGATCTGCTGATCGAGCGCGGACATGTTCTGGTCTGGCAGGATGCGGAGCGCGCGGCGGATGGCATCGCGGCATGGCGAAAGACCGGAACCGGAACCGCGACGTTTCACGAGGCCTCGCCGACCGAGCGCGCGGACCTCGAACAGTGCCTCGGCATCAGGGCGGCCGGCGCATTGATCTTCGAGAATACCGGACAGGTCGCCGATCTCGGGCGGCTGTTTCAGGCGCTGTTCGCCGCGTGGCACGACGCGGACGGCAGGCTGATCCGGGGCAGCGTGCGGAAAATCGACATTGTCGATGGCCTCGCCAGCGCCCGACTCGATGGCGGCGAGACAATCCACCCCGGCACGATGTTACTGGCTGCCGGCGCCCGTTCGGGCGCACTGCTCGACAGCCTCGGCCACAAGGTACCGCTGATCGCCGAACGCGGCTATCATGTCCAGGCAGCAAACTCCCGGTGGCAGATGGGGATGCCACCGGTAGTGTTTCCCGAACGCTCGATCATCGCGACACGGTTTGAGAGCGGGCTGCGCGTCGCCGGGTTCGTCGAATTCGCCGGTGTCGACTCACCAGCCGATCCGCGCCGATGGAAAATACTGGAACGTCATGCGCGCGACCTGTCCCTGCCGCTGGAAGGAGCCCTCACCCGCTGGATGGGCGCGCGTCCGACCCTGCCCGATTATCTCCCCGCCATGGGTCGGGCGCGTTTCGCGCGAAACCTGCTCTACGCGTTCGGCCATAACCATCTCGGCCTCACACTCGCGCCGATAACGGCGGAGATCATGAGTCGCCTCGCTCTCGGCGGGACGCCTCCCAGGTTCATGACCAGTCTCGATCTCGACCGGTTCAAGCCCTGAAAGCGACTACCTCTCGTTCACGTCAAGAGCAACGGGGCTGGTGGAGAAGCGCGGCGCATCGGAAAGGAGACGGCGGGTCTGCTCGTGCTGCGGGGCGTCCAGCACATCGTCGACCGGCTCGGATTCGATGATCCGCCCACCATGCATCACCAGAACGTGCCGGGCGATGCTGCGCACCAGAGCGAGATTGTGCGTGATGAACAGCAGGGACAGGCCATGCTGCTCCTGTAGATCGGCGAGCAGTCTCACGATCACCGCCTGTACCGAAACGTCGAGCGCGGAGGTGATCTCGTCGCAGACCAGGATTTTTGGCCCGGTGATCAGCGCGCGAGCGATCGCGGCGCGCTGGCGCTGCCCGCCCGACAACTGGTGTGGATAGCGGTTCGCCGCCTCGCGCGGCAGGGCAACCATGTCGAGCGCCGCGGCGACCCGGCGGCGCAATTCGGAAGCCGGTGGTGATTCGAAGACGCGCACAGCCATCGCGATCGACGCGCCGATCCGTCGGCGCGGGTTGAACGAAGAATAGGGATTTTGGAAAATATACTGGACATGCCTGCGCTGTTCGGCACTGCGTTGTGCCGCGCGATGAGCGAGCGGTACGCCTCCGAGCAGGATATCGCCGTCCCACTCATGGTGCAGGCCGGCGACGATTTTTCCAAGCGTGGTCTTGCCAGAACCGGATTCGCCGACCAGGGCAACGCAGCTTCGCGCCGGCACGCCGAAATTCGCGCCATGGAGAATCGGCTTCGCTCCGTAGCGGGCGGAAACGTTGCGCACATCAAGCGCCGGCAGTTCGGAAATCCCCGGCACCAACGCGCTGATCGGCAAGGCAGGCGTCGATTTTCCCGATGCCGGGCGCAGGCAGGCGACCTGATGACCGGGCTCGATTGTCTCCAGCAGCGGCGTCTCCACCCGGCAGGCTTCGATCGCAAAAGAGCAGCGTGGCGCGAAGGCGCAGCCGCGCGGCCGGCGCACCGGTTCCGGCGCCGCTCCGGCGATTCCGGTAATGACCGTGCGACGATCGAGATCCGGCACCGCCTCGATCAGCGCGCGCGTGTAGGGATGGGAAGGCTGGCGCAGCACCCGGCCGGTCGGGCCGAGTTCGACGACACGCCCCGAATACATCACCGCAACCCGGTGGGCCAGGCTCGCCACCACAGCGAGATCGTGGCTGACATAGACCGAAGCGACCGCATGGCGTTCGCACAACTGACGCACGGTCTGTAAAACATGAGCCTGGGTGGTGACATCGAGCCCGGTGGTCGGCTCATCCATCACGATCACCGTCGGATGTTCGGCAAAAGCCATGGCGATCGCCACGCGCTGTTGCTGCCCACCCGAAAGCTGGTGCGGATAGGCTCGCAACAGCGCAGGGGTTGCCGGCAGTTTCACATCTTCGAGCAGGGCGAGAAGGTGATCTTCGCCGGAGGACGGCGGATGCTCGAAGCATTCGGCAAGCTGGGTACCGACGGTGAGGCCGGGATTGAGCGCGGTGCCAGGATTCTGTGGAACGTAGCGAATCAGCCGGCGACGCCGCGTCGGCAACTGGCTCCGCGGGATTTTCAACAGATCCTGCCCGCCGATCAGTACCTGTCCGCCGGCGAGGCGCAGCCCGCGCCGGTGATGCGCGAGCAGGGCGAGGCCGAGTGTCGTCTTGCCCGAGCCGGATTCGCCGACCAGACCGAGAATTTCTCCCGCCGCCAGCGAAAACGAGGTCGGTTCGACCACGGTGATGTCGGTCCCGACGATCGCAACCGACAGGCCGACTGCCTGAAGCACGGTGGAGGAAACGGAAGCTGTATCCGGCATTACTGTTCCATCTCCACTCCGGCTTCAGGACCGGCCTCGATGCCGTGGCCGAGTTCGGTTCGCGCCAGCGTGTCGGTCAGCAGGTTCATCCCGATGGTCAGCACCGCGATCAGCAGGATCGGCGCCAGAACCGGCCATGGGTTTGACAGCAGTCCGATCCGGTTTTCATTGATCATCAGCCCCCAGTCGGCGGCGGGCGGTTGCACGCCGAATCCGAGAAAATTCAGTCCTGCGATCAGGGAAATCGAATAGGCGAAGCGCAGCCCGCACTCCACCATCAACTGGGCGACGATGTTGGGAAACAGTTCGAACGCGACGATCCGCCGGAGCGGCGTGCCAATCGCCTCGGCGAAGCGGACAAAATCCTCCTGCGCGACGCGCAGGGTCGCGGCACGAGCGACCCGGGCGACCTGGGGAGCGTGAACGGCGGCAACCATCACGGTCAGCAGCCACAGTTTTGCGCCGATGATGCTGATGAACAGAAGCACGAGAATAATCTGCGGGAACGCCATCGCGACATCGACCAGTCGCATCAGGGTTTCATCCACCGCCCTGCCGAGATAGCCGGAGATCACCCCGATCATTGCACCCGTCAACACGCCGAGCGCGGTCGCAATCACAGCGAGACCGATGATCCGATAGCCACCCCACAGAACGCGCGACAGCGCATCCCGTCCGAGATCGTCGGTACCGAGCGGAAACCCGAGCGATGGCGGCGCGAAGCTGGCGCCGACAAAGCTGGTCGGCGAATACGGTGCGACAAAGGGACCAATCAGCGCGATCGCGATGACGGCAATTACAAGGATCGCGCCCACGGTCGCACTCGGCGAGGCAAGCCGCCGCGGCCAAAAATGCCGCCGCCGCCCGGCGCTGACAATGGCACCGCTCATCCCGCATCCCTCAGGCGCGGCGTGGTGAGCACCGCGAGCAGATCGGCGAGAATATTGAGGGCAACGTAAAATCCGGCGAGAACCACGACCTCGAACTGGATGACCGGAATGTCGCGGGCAAAAATCGCATCGATCAGCCCCTGCCCGATGCCGTGATAGGCGAACACATATTCGACGAGGACCACCCCGCCCGCGAGATAGGCGAAGGTCAGTGCGACCACCTGAATCACCGGCGCGATCGCGTTCGGCAAGGCGTGCAGGAAAATCAGCCGGCGCTGGCCAATGCCTTTCAGCCGCGCCATCTCGATGTAGTCACTTTCCAGAATCTCCGCCATCGAGCCGCGCATCATCCGGAAAATATAGGGGAAGATCACCAGCATCAGGGTGAGCACCGGCAGCACCAGAATCCGCGGCCGCGTCAGCACGTCGGTTCCCGGCGGCACCAGCGAGACCGGCGGCAGCCAGCGCAGCACGGTGGTTGCAAGCAGGATCACCAGAAACATGCCGACAACGAATTCCGGCAGCGCCGCCAGCCCGAGCGCCGTGGTCGAAACCGCAGCATCGAACCGTCCGTCCCGCCGGATCGCCGCGATAATGCCGGCGAAAAGGGCGATCGGCACGCCGAAAATCCCTGCGAGGATCAACAGGACCGCCGAATTACGGATGCGCGGCATCACCTCCTGAAGCACCGGCTCGCCGTTCACCAGGGATTTTCCGGGATTGCCGCTCACCACGCCACCCAGCCACATCTCGTACTGCTTCCAGACCGGCTGATCGAGATGCAGCTTCTTCTCCAGCGCCGCGAGCGCCGCCGGTGTCGCGGTGCGGCCGAGCACGGCCCGCGCCGCATTGCCGGGCAGCGCCTCGGTCGCCGCGAACACCAGAACCGATACCAGAAACAGGGTCAGAACCCCGAGGCCGATGCGGCGCAACACGAAGCCGAGAAGCGGATGGGCACGGAGAAGCGGCATTCCCGGTTCCCTCACGCCATCCAGGCTTCCGCGAACATGAAATTGCCGAGTGCATAGCCGGTGCGGCTCGGCAGGAAGCCATGCACATTGTTGCGCATCAGGTCGAGCTGATCATTGAAATACGGAATGATCAGCCCACCCTTGTCGAAGTCGATCCTCTGCATCTGGTGCATGACCTCATAGCGCTTCGCCGGGTCGAGCGTCGCCTGGGCCTGCATGTAGAGCTTGACATAGGCCGGGTCGTTCCAATGTGTCTCGTTGAACGGCGAGGTTTTCAGAAGCTCCATCGCAACCTGGGCGAGATAAGGCTTATAGTCCCACCAATCCTGC
>DASVGZ010000231.1:0-2009 GCA_036379275.1 Acidiphilium sp.
CCGGTATCGCCGCGATCATCCACACCGACATCGCGCGCGACGGAATGCTCGCCGGACTCAATCTCGAAGCGACCGAGACGCTGGCCCGCGCGGTCGCGATTCCGGTGATCGCCTCCGGCGGGGTCGCCGGAATCGCCGATATCCGCCGGCTGCGCGAAGCCGCCGCGCGCACCCCGAACCTTGCCGGCACGATCATCGGCCGCGCGCTCTACGACGGCAGCATCGACCCCGCAGCCGCCCTCGCCGAGGCTGCCTGATGCTGAAACTGCGCGTCATCCCCTGCCTCGACGTGAAGGACGGCCGGGTGGTGAAGGGAGTGAATTTCGTTGCCCTGCGCGATGCCGGCGACCCGGTCGAGCAGGCCGCGCTCTACGATGCCGCCGGGGCCGACGAACTGACCTTTCTCGACATCACCGCGAGCCATGAGAATCGTGGCACGATTCTCGATGTCGTCGCCCGCACCGCGGCGCGCGTGTTTTTGCCGCTCACCGTCGGCGGCGGGATCAGAACCACCGATGACATGCGCCGGCTCCTGCTCGCAGGCGCCGACAAATGCAGCATGAATTCTTCGGCAATCGCACGGCCCGATTTCATCAACGAGGCGGCGCGCAAGTTCGGCAGCCAGTGCGTGGTGGTCGCGGTCGATGCCCGTGCCGACGGCAAGGGTGGCTGGGAAGTATTCACCCATGGCGGGCGGCGTGGCACCGGGCTCGATGCGATCGGCTGGTGCGCGGAAGCTGCCTCGCGCGGGGCCGGCGAGATCCTGCTCACCTCGATGGACCGGGACGGCACTGGCAAGGGCTTCGATCTCGACCTTCTGCGCGCGGCGACCGGGGCAGTTGGCGTTCCGGTGATCGCCTCCGGCGGGGTCGGCACGCTTGACCATTTCATCGAGGGTGCGCGCGCCGGCGCGACCGGCCTGCTCGCCGCCAGCGTATTCCATTTCGGTCAATTCACCATCGGCGAGGTGAAGAACGCCCTTGCCGAAGCCGGGCTGCCGGTGCGCCCGGTCCGCAAGACGGCCTGAAAGGGAAACCATGGCGAAAAAACCGGTCAAGTCAAAGACGCCGAAATCCGCGGTCGCGAAGCCGGTCAAAATCAAGCCGGCCAAAGCCAAACCCGCAAAAACAGCCGGGGAAAAAACAGCCGGGACGAAACCGAAAGCCGTGCATACCCTGCCACCGATTCCACCGCTGATCCCGGACGCGCCGGATGCCCGCGTGCTCGACCGGCTGTGGTCCACCGTGGTCGCCCGCAAGGACGCCGATCCGCTGATCAGCCATTCCGCCCGCCTGCTTTCGCGGGGGGTCAACAAGGTGGCGCAGAAATTCGGCGAGGAAGCGGTCGAATGCCTGATCGAGGCGGTCGCCGGCAACCGGGATGCGATGATCGGCGAAAGCGCCGACGTTCTCTACCATCTTCTGGTGATGTGGGTCGCCGCCGGCCTGCGCCCCGAGGAAGTCTGGACCGAACTGAGACGCCGCGAGGGGATTTCCGGCATCGCCGAGAAAGCCTCCCGTCCGGCCGTATCCGCCCTGGCCAATACGAGGAAAATTCCATGACCGATCCGAAATCCGCCGCCCTGCCCCATTCCGGTCTGCCGCGCGGCGTCAGCGGCAAGCCGCCCTATGACGATACCAACGTGTTCGCGAAAATCCTGCGCGGCGAGATTCCGTGCCGGAAGGTCTACGAGGACCAGTGGAGCCTCGCCTTTCACGACATCAACCCGCAGGCGCCGCACCATGTTCTGGTGATTCCAAAATCGCCTTACGTTTCCTTCGCCGATTTCTCGGCCAATGCGCCGGAGGCGGAAATCGCCGGCTTCGTCCGCGCGGTCGGTCATGTCGCGAAGCTGCTCGGCTTCGAGGAGACCGGCTACCGGCTGCTCACCAATATGGGGCCGGACAGCCATCAGGAAGTGCCGCATCTGCACGTCCACCTGTTCGCGGGCGCGCCGCTGGGACCGATGCTGGTGCGCTGACCGCGATGGCGCTGCCGCCGACCGAATC
>DASVGZ010000232.1:0-4464 GCA_036379275.1 Acidiphilium sp.
GGTTCAGGAAATTCGCAACAGACCGGGGCCGTCGGTGCTCAGCCAGTTGGTGGCGGTAATGCGATACGGGGTGAGCTGATCGGTCAGGGCCCAGAATGCAGGACCGTGATTCAGATGGCGAAGATGCGCGACTTCATGGGCAATCACATAATCCTGAACGAAATCGGGAGCCATGATCAGCCGCCAGGAAAACATCAGCGTGCCGTCTGGCGCACAGCTTCCCCATCGGGTTGTCGTATCCTTCACCCGGATCTTGCGTGGCCGAATTCCGATTTTCGCCGCGGTTTCCAGCGAATGCTGTGAAAATCGCTGGAGGGCCAGATCGCGAAGCGCGTCGCGCACGCGACGGGCCAGAAACTCCTTTTGTCCACCGACCCGGATGGCCGAGGCCGTGATGCTTGTGCCGCCGCGCAGGGCAGGATCGTGAACGATGGTTCGCGGCGTTCCGCAAACCGGAATGATTTCGCCGTCGGCCAGCCGTGTCGGCGCGGGCAGGGCGGCAAGCTTCGCGGCGATCCAGTCCTCGTGACCATGCAGAAGTGCCAGTCCGGCGCGCCGCGAGCCGCGTGGCGGAAGGGTAATCACGATTTCGCCTCCCTGAGGGTCGATTTTCAGGGCCACACGCCGGGCGCGGGAACTACGCCGCCAGCGCACCAAGGCAGTGCGTCCGCCGATGACGACCGATTCTTCGAGACTATCGAAGTTTACGCTCATGGGTGACGTTTGCGTTCACCGGGTTCGAGACCGGGGCCAGGTCGCGGGCCAGGTCACCACATGATGTTCGAGAGGGCCGGCGTCCAACTCGCTGACCGCCCGGCCGGAGACCGATGCGCCGGCGCGATTTGTGCTTCGGCGATCGCCGGTGACGAGAGGGTGCCAGTCTGGCAGGTCGCGCCCTTCAGCAATCAGGCGATAGGCACAGGAAGGAGGCAGCCAGTCGATCCCGACGAGGGTTTCCGGAGTAAGGCTGACGCAATCGGGAACCTCGCGGCTGCGATGTGCATAATCGCGGCAGCGGCAGGATTTCAGGTCGAGCAGTCGGCAGGCGACATTGGTGAATTCTAGAGCGCCGGTTTCATCATCCCGCAATTTGTGCAGGCAGCAGCGCCCGCATCCGTCGCAGAGGGATTCCCACTCGGCCGCGTCCATCTCATCGAGACGTTTTCTTTGCCAGAACGGTGCGTCGGCGGAATGCGGCATGAGCGCAATTTAGCCCGGCGCTTCATGTCCGCAAAGAACTATCCGCCGAATTTCGCCAGCATTGCCCGCAGCGGGTTGGCTCCGGCATTGTTGACGGACATGTTCACAACAATCTGTCTCGGATCGATGAGTTGGCCGTAATATTGTTGTTCAAGCGCCGCATCGTTCGAGAAAACCGATCCCGAGAGGGAGATGCCACCATAAAGTCCGTTCGCTTTCGAAAACGAGACGATATCGGCGCCCAAAGCCGTGCCGGTCGAGCCGCCGACGCCGGCTCCGATGGTCGCAACCGAAATCCCCGCATCCGCGCCGACCTTGAACTGACTACTGAGGAAGGCGTTGAGCGCGGTGTCGTTCATCAGCAGCATGATGATTTCGGCGTTCTGGACGCCGATCTGCAACCCGAAGCTGCCGCTGCCCATGGTGTAGAAGGCCGGATCGGACCATGAACCATTTGCCGCCCGGGAGACCAGAACGCAGTCGCCTCCCTCGCCGCCGATGAAGAAGCCTGCCTTGAAAATCCTCGGGCAGACCACGACCGCCTTGGCGCGGCGCAGAAGCTGAGTGGTCTGGTTGGCCTGGGCCGAGCCATCGCCGAGCATGGTCTCGACGGTCAGGGTGGAGCGATCCACCAGTTCCTGGGCACTGTTCGGGTTATTGCTGTTCGCGGCACAGGCAGCCAGCGGAACCGCAAGCAGAATGGCGGCGGCGCCCAGATTCCTGAATTTCCGTGCCGCCCGGGTTTTCAACTCGATCGTCTCAGCCATTCCGGTTCTCCCTTTTGTTACCCAAACACTTGATCTGGTACACAGATTTATTTGATTCAAATGGATAATTGTTCATTCAGGGATACGAAACGCCAGGCTTTGCGATGGCGTTCGATCCGGGTGATCGAAAGATTGTCAACGGCAAGGCTGAGCGCCTGATGCGCGCTCAGGCCGAGTGCATGGGCGATTGCCGCGCGGATCGCTCCTCCGTGAGAGATGGCAATGATATTTCGCCCGGCATGGACCTGGGCCAGACGCTCCAAGGCCTCACCGACCCGATCCCGCATGGCGGCAAAGGTTTCACCGTCTGGTGGCGCCTCATCACCGCCGACCGGCCAGAACGGGTGCTGGTTCGGTCGGTTGACGAAATCGCGCATCGGCAGTCCCTGCCACGCGCCGAAATCCTGCTCGATCAGTGCCGGCTCGACATCCGCGCTGATCCTGCCGTAACCCGCCTCCATGATCGAATCGGCGGTCAGGCGGGTTCGCGAAAGCGGCGTGACCAGCCAGACGGCATCGTGTGGCAAGCGGGTGGCGAGCGCGGCGTAACGCGGCGCGTCGGCCGTCCTTGTCGTGGCGCAGAGGGGCACGTCGAGCGTGCCGTAAAGGATCGACAGGGATTCGGGATCAACCAGGGCATGGCGGATGAGCCAGAATCGTGTCGCCGTATCAGGATTGTTCATAGACAACAGAAATCCCTATTCGCCGATGGAAATCAATGCGCCGTTGATTCGTGCGGCGCGAAACTGGGCTGCAAAGATCAGGGTCGCCGCGATCATCCAGGCCAGATTGAGGCCGAGCGCAGCAATGAATTGCGTCCAATCCATGAAGCCATGATATAAGACAGAGCGCATTCCGCCAAATATATGCGATGCGGGCAAGATCCAGGCAACGGGTTGCAGCCAGCCGGGAAGTACCGAGGCCGGGTAGAAAACGCACGCGACCGGCGTGATGCCGAAGGCAAGAGTCCAAGCCAGGGCTTCGGCGGAGGCACCGTAGCGGAACAGCAGGGCGATGACCGCCAGCGACATCCACCATCCCATCAGCAGAAGGTTGAGAAAAAACAGGAGCAGGGCCGGGCCGAGAGCGAACAGATTGAAGGCATAGAGGAAAAAGGCAATCATGGTTGCCGGCGCCAGGCCGATCACCGTGCGCGCGACCGAGACGCCCAGGAGAGCGAAGACCAGTTCCCGCGGGCGGAGCGGGCTGACAAAGACATGGCCGAGATTGCGCGACCAGATTTCTTCGAGGAACGAGATCGTCACGCCCATCTGGGCGCGGAGCGCCACTTCCCAGAGCAGAACCCCGCCGATCAGTGCACCGCCTGCCTTCACTGGAAGACTGGTCTGGCCGTGAACGACGAATTGCGCGGTAAAGCCCCAGATCAGCAGTTCCAGGGTCGGCCAGTAGGCGAGTTCCAGCAATCGCGGCCAGGACCGGCGATACAGGCAGAAATGCCGGTACATCAACCCCCAGACCCGGCGGACTCCGGGTGCGGTCACGCCGGCACCCCGGCGCGGGCGATGGCGAGAAACACCTGCTCCAGATCGTCCCGGCCGTACCGGGCGATCAGGGCGTCCGGAGCGCCGCGATCGACGATTTTTCCCTGCTTCATCATCAGAACATTGGAACACAGCCGCTCGACTTCGGCCATGTTGTGCGAGGCGAGCAGGATCGCGGCGCCGCTTTCCTGCCGGTAGGTTTCGAGGCGGTGGCGTACATAATCCGCCGTGTCGGGGTCGAGGCTTGCGGTCGGTTCGTCGAGCAGAAGGAGTTCGGGTCGATTGATCAGGGCTTTGGCCAGCGCGACCCGGGTTTTCTGCCCGGCGGAAAGGGCGCCGGCACGACGATTGAGCAGAGCGGTGAGATCGAATCCCCGCGCGAGTTCGGCGATCCGGCTTCCGAGTTTGGGCACGTTATAGAGATGGCCGTAGACAGCGAGGTTCTCTTCGACCGTCAGGCGCATCGGCAAGGCGACATATGGCGATGAATAGTTCATCCGGGCCAGGGCCGCGAACCGGTCGCGTGCCATATCGCGTCCCAGTGCTTCGATCCTGCCCGAATCGGGTACCAGAATGCCGAGCAGCATGGAAATCGTGGTGGTCTTGCCGGCGCCGTTGCCGCCAAGCAGACCCGTTGTCGTTCCGCGCGGCACGGTGAAGCTGATTCCATCGACCGCCGTAACGGTTCCGAACCGCTTGGTCAGTTGTTCCACCAGAATGGCATTCATGATTTGCGCATAGCCTTCCATGTGATCGCTGCCAATCCGATCTATGTGCTTGTCCACGTCCGGCACGCGTGGCAGATTTTCTCAGGGCCAACATGGATGAAAGTCGGTCGGGAATGGTGGAAGCGAGAACTCTGGCCGACCGGGATACGCTGGTTCGTCTCGATCGCGATTTCGTCGAACGGCTGAAGATCGCCGACCCGGCGCTTCATGGTGCATTGATGACCGCGCGCGCCATGCCCGACCATGTCGGGCGGAAGGACGAGGCAG
>DASVGZ010000233.1:0-4295 GCA_036379275.1 Acidiphilium sp.
GCGCGGAGGCGCGGATGTCGCCGAGGCGCTGGAACGCCTGGGGCAGCGGGGCGACCGCCTCGAACGCGGCAAGGGCGCCGAGCGCGAGCAGGGCGAGATCCGGGCCGGGCAGGCGATGGGCGTGGATCAGGGTTCCGCCGATCAGAAGCATCGCCGTCATGGTGAGGCAGGCGATCAGAAGGGTGGCGCCGGCGCCGAACCCCGCGATGCCGGCAAGCGATTTCTGTTCGGCGATCAGCGCGTCGCTGGCCTTGTCGATGCGGGCGGTCATCGCGGGAGCGGCGTTGTAGGTGAGGAGTTCCGCCATGCCTTGCACCGAATCGACGAGGTCGGCGCGGAGGCCGGCTTCGAGCGCGACCGTCCGGCGGCTGGCGCGTTTTCCGAGGGCGAGGCTGGCCAGCGGCAGGGCGAGACCGGCGAGGATCAGCCCGGCGATCAGGGCGAGTCCGGCGAGCGGAGCGAAGGCGGTGAAGACCAGTGCCATCGCGATCGCGCCGATCAGCGCGGTGACGGCGGGCGCGAAGACGAGGAGGCAGAAATCGCCGAGCCGGTCGATATCGGCGACCAGAAGCGAGAGCAGGTCGCCGCCGCGATCGCCCGCGAGGCCGGCCGGGGCGAGCGGTTCGAGTTTCGCGTAGAGAAAGCCGCGCAGGCCCGCGAGTTCGCGGAACGTCGCCTCGTGATCGACCAGCCGTCCGGTGTAGCGGCAGACGACGCGAACGGTGGCGAAGAAGCGCACGCCGGCGGCCGGAGTGAAGAAGTTGAAGGCGTTCTGCGCGGCAAAGCCGGCGAGGCCGACCACGCCGGCGCTCGCGAGGAACCAGCCGGCGAGGGCGAGCAGGCCGAAATTGGCGAGGATCGTGATCAGGCCAAGGGCGATGCCGCCGGCGATCCACCAGCGATACGGCGCGTAGAGGCGGAGCAGGCGGATCAGGTCGCGCATGATGGCTCCCTGACATCGCGGTGCGCGCCGAGCAGGGCGGCGTAGGCGCCGCCGCGCGCGAGCAGTGTCGCGTGGCTGCCGGATTCGACGAGTCTGCCGGCATCCAGAACGAGAATGCGATCGGCGCGGCGCACGGTGGCGAGGCGGTGGGCGATGAGGATGGCGGTGCGGCCGCGCGCGAGATCGGCGATGGCGTCGGCGATTTCGGCTTCGGTTTCAAGGTCGAGATGCGCGGTGGCCTCGTCGAGCAGCAGGACCGGCGCATCCTTGAGGAAGGCGCGGGCGAGCGCGAGGCGCTGGATTTCGCCGCCGGACAGGCCCTCGCCGCCGTCGCCGATGCGGGTTTCGAGTCCGCCCGGCAGCGAGGCGATCTTTTCCAGCAGCCGGGCGCGCGACAGGGCGGAGCGCAGCGCGGCCTCGTCGGCACCGGGTTTCGCGAGGCGCAGATTGTCGGCGATGCTGCCGGCGAACAGGCGCGGCGATTGCGGCACATAGGCGAGGCAGCGCCACCACGCCTCGCGGTCGAGCGTGGCGAGCGGGACGCCGCCGATCAGGATGCCGCCCGAAACCGGGCCGACGAAGCCGAGAATCGCGGCGATCAGGCTGGATTTGCCGGCGCCGGAGCGGCCGACGATCGCTGTGGTCTGTCCGGCGGGGAAAACACAATCGATATCGGCGAGGGCCGGGGTTCCCGGCGTGTATTCGACCGAGACGCCGCGGCACTCGATCGCGACCGCGCCTTCGGGCGGCAGGGTGGCGCCGGATCGGACATCGGGTTCGATGTCCAGCACGTCGAAGATGCGCCGCGCGGCGGCGAGCGCGCTCATCCGCGCGTGGTAATGGGTCGCGAGGCCGCGCAGGGGAAGAAAGAATTCCGGCACCAGAAGCAGGACGAAGAAGGCCGGGAGAAAGTCGATCGTGCCATGCAGAAGGCGCGCGCCGAACAGGACGGCGACGAGGGCGATCGACAGCGAGGCGAAGAATTCCAGCACCGCCGAGGTGAGGAAGGCGACGCGCAGCCCGGCCATGGTGGTGCGGCGGTAGGAGTCGGCGATGCGGCCGATCAGGGCGATTTCGTCGCGAGCGCGGCCGAACAGCTTCAGGGTGGCGATGCCCTGCACCGCGTCGAGGAAATGCGCGCTCATCACCAGCAACTGACGCCACTGGCGCTGGTTGATCGCCTCCGCCCGGTAGCCGACGAACACCATGAAGACCGGGATGATCGGGCCGGTGACGAGAAGCACGAGGCCGCTGATCCAGTCGACCGGAAACACCGCGATCAGGATGGCGGCCGGAACCATCGAGACAAGGGCCATCTGCGGCAGATAGCGGGCGAGATAGGGTTCCAGCGCCTCGACGCCATCGAGCAGGGTGGCGGCGAGATCGGCGCTGCGCTCGCCGGCGGCGCGGACCGGGCCGAGGCGGAACACATGATCGAGCAGGGTGCGGCGGAGATCGGCCTTGACCGAGGCGCTCGCGTGATGGGCGGCGATCTCGCTTGCCCAGGTGAGGCCGGCGCGCAGTACGAACAGGGCGATCAGAGCGATGAAATCGCGGGTCAGGGCCGATGGCGGCGCATGGTGGAAGATCATCGCCGAGACGATGCGGGCGAGCAGCGCGGCCTGGGCGATCACCGCGACGCCTGCGAGCACGCCGAGCGCGATGGCGGCGAAGAGACCGCGCCGGGCCGAGCGGCCCGATTCGATCATCCGCCGTTCGGTCTGACGCCGATCTTTATGACGTGACGGCGTTGACGGGGTCATGGTCACGGGTGTCTCATGCCGGGTGCAGCCCTGTCGCGTTCGATCGAAGACGTTGCCCTGTATGTGAGGAGATTATCATGCCCGAAGGTTTGTACCCACCCTCCAGCTCCGAGATCCGCAAGGAGCGGCGCGCTCTGGCGCCGGAGGTTCATGCCGCGTTCGATGCGTTCAGCAAGGCGGCCTTCGCCGATGGCGCGCTGCCGGCGAAGATGAAGCAGATTATTGCCGTCGCGGTCGCCCATGTCACCCAGTGCCCCTATTGCATCGAGGGGCATACCAAGGCGGCGCAGCGGGCGGGAGCGACTCCCGAGGAGTTGATGGAGGCGGTCTGGGTCGCGGCGGAAATGCGCGCCGGCGGCGCCTTCGCCCATTCCGCGATCATGCTGAACGCGCTCGATCACGACGCGCTCAATCATGGGCACAAGGCCCCGTGACCGCCACGATCCGGGTCCGCCGCGTCTACGATCCGCCCGAGGCGGCGGATGGCGAGCGGATCCTGGTCGACCGGCTCTGGCCGCGCGGCCTTGCCAAAGCGAAAGCGGAGATCGCGCTCTGGCTGAAGGAGATCGCGCCGAGCGACGGGTTGCGGCGCGAATTCGGCCACGATCCCGCGCGCTGGGACTGGTTCGGCAAGGCTTACCGGCTGGAACTGGTGGACAACCCCGAGCCGGTGGCGCGGCTGGTCGAACTGTGCCGCGCCGGGACGGTGACCCTGCTGTTCGCGGCGCACGACACCGAGCACAACAATGCGGTGGTTCTGCGCGAGGTTCTGCAAGGGCATCTGAAGAAAACGAAATGAGGGTTCAGGGCTGGGTCATGACGGCTGGATCATGACGAGGGCGGCGATCAGGACGACGAAGCCGACCGGGATCGCGGTCATCGCCCGGTAATATCGCACGCCGTGCCGGCCGGAGCCGTCGCGCAGCCGGCGCCGCCAGACCGACAGCGCGCCGTGATAGCCGGACAGAAGCAGGACGGCCGCGAATTTGGTGCGCCACCACCAGGCATCCCACGAGATCGCGCCCGGGGTGAGGATCAGCAGGATGCCGAATCCCCAGGCGGCATACATCGCCGGATTGACCAGCCCCTTGACGATCGTGCGGTCCAGCGCCGCGAAGCCGGCCTGTTCCGCAAGCTCGGAGCCGGCGGCGCGATGCTGGGCGTAGATCAGCGGCAGAAGGATCATTCCCGCCATCCACAGGATCACCGAGATCACATGGCCGGCGAGCAGATAGCGGTAGGCCGGCGCCAGAAACGCAAGAGTCACGGCACGCCGGGTTCAGGGGAGAGAAGTTCGGCCTTGCCGGGCTTGTCCTTCCAGTCGTCGGCATCCTCGGGCGGGATGCCCTTGCGGGTGATGTTCGGCCAGAGCGTCGCGAATTCGCGGTTTTTCTCCAGCCACGCTGCGGCCTTGTCGTCCGAATCCGGGACGATCGCCTCCGCTGGGCATTCCGGTTCGCACACCCCGCAGTCGATGCACTCGTCCGGGTGGATCACCAGCATGTTCTCGCCGACATAGAAGCAGTCCACCGGACACACTTCCACACAATCCATGTATTTGCACTTGATGCAGTTTTCGGTGACCACAT
>DASVGZ010000234.1:0-5063 GCA_036379275.1 Acidiphilium sp.
ACGCGCGGAGGAGGCTTCGCTTTCGGCAAGTTCGATCTCGATCACCTTGCCGACCCGGACCTCGCCGATGCCCTCGAAGCCGAGTCCTTCAAGGGCATGGCCGATCGCCTTGCCCTGCGGGTCCAGCACGCCCTGCTTCAGTGTGACGGTAATGACCGCCTTCACTGCATGATCTCCGGCCCCTTCATGTCGCGCATCCCCGCTTCTGGCAGGATGCCGAGTCGCTTGGCGACTTCCTGATAAGCCTCCTCGACCCGGCCGAGATCGCGGCGGAACCGGTCCTTGTCCATCTTCTCGTTGGTCTTGGTGTCCCAGAGGCGGCAATTATCCGGGCTGATCTCGTCGGCGAGAACGATCCGCATATCCTCGTTTTCCCAGAGCCGGCCGAACTCGACCTTGAAATCGACCAGCATGATGCCGACGCCAAGAAACAATCCGGTCAGAAAGTCGTTGATTCTCAAAGTAAGATGGACGATATCATCCATATCCTGCGGGCTTGCCCAGCCGAAGGCGGTGATATGCTCTTCCGCGACCATAGGGTCGTTCAGGGCGTCGTTCTTGTAGTAGTATTCGATGATACTGCGGGGTAGGCGGGTGCCTTCGGCAATGCCGAGTCTCGTACTCATGCTGCCTGCGGCAACATTGCGCACCACGACCTCGATCGGAACGATCTCGACTTCGCGGATCAGTTGTTCGCGCATGTTCAGACGGCGGACGAAATGGGTGGGAATGCCGATCTCGGCAAGCCGCTGCATCAGGAATTCGCTGATGCGGTTATTCAGGACGCCCTTGCCAGTGATGATTCCCTTTTTCTTGGCGTTGAACGCGGTCGCATCATCCTTGAAATATTGCACCAGAGTACCCGGCTCTGGGCCTTCGAATAGAATTTTTGCTTTTCCTTCATAGAGTTGTCGGCGGCGTGCCATGGTTGAACCTCATGCAGCGAAGGAGGGCGGAATCGATGACCTCCGGTTTGATCGGTATATCAACCCGGGTCGGTTCGCGCCATGGGCGGCGCGGTCAGGCGGCCTGATTTCTGAGAGAGGCAGGGAGGCGGGCGATCGCCTGATCGATCAGGGGCGCACCGCGAGGCTGGTCAATCGTTTCGCTGAGGATTTTTTCAGCGACCCGGTTGGCGAGTGCCGCGGCAGCCTCGCGAACCTCGGCTATCGCGGCATTCTGGGCGGCGGTGATACGTTCATGAGCCATCTGCTCGCGCCGTTTCGCCGCTGTTTCGGCTTCGGCCAGCAATTCCGCGGCCAGTCGTTCGGCCTCACGGCCGGCAAGGGCGAGCATTTCCCGGGCCTGGGCGAGCGCGGTTTCGCGCCGCGTCTCAGCGTCCTTCAGCATTGCTTCGGCTTCGCCGCGCAACCTGGCCGCCTCGTCGAGTTCGTGTCGGATCGTGGCGCTGCGCTGATCCAGCATGGCGACGATGCCATGCACGATCTTGCGGCCAAAAAAAGCCAGGAAGATCAGGACTGCGATGGTAACCCAAAAGGTTCCCTTGGCCCAGACGATACCGTTGAGAGCGGCGTATTCCATGGCGTAATCCCCTTATCCCTGAGCCGGAGCCAAGGTTCGGTCGGCCTGTTCGTCCGTCGCACCGGACCTTGTCCGGGAACCGTGATCAAGCGAGGCCAGAGCATGATCGAAGCGCTCGGGGGCGACAGACTCACCGACGAGATGAAGGATCAGGCTTGAGGCAACATCCCGCGCGACTGGGGTGAGGGCGGCCATCGCCTTCCGGCGTGTGGCATCGATCTCGGCTTCGGCGTTGGCAAGTTCCGCATCGAGGCGCTGGTTCAGGATGTCGGACTGCTCGCGGGCGCGGGACTTGGCCGCATTGACCGCGTCGGCGATCGCGGCCTGGCTTTCCTCGCGGGCGTTCCGAATTGCGAGGTTGAGTTCGGCAACTGCGTGTTCGGCCTCGGCTTTGGCGAGGCGAGCGGCATCGAGGTCGGCTCGAATCCGCCCCTGGCGATCCGCGATGACGCTGCCGATGCGAGGCAGGGCCCAGCGCGAAAGCAGAAAATAGAGAACGATCATGATGATCGCCATCCAGACCACCTGAGAGCTGGTCAGGCGGTTGGAGAACTCCATCTGCGGCATTCCGCTTTCGGCCGCAAAGGCGAAAGCGGGCGTTGCCACGAGGGCGGAGGCGGCGAAAACTGTGATCGATCGGCGCATCGTCCGCCCTATCCCTCTCTTGTTCCGATCAGGAAAACAGGATGATCAGCGCGATGACCAGCGCGTAGAGCGCCACGGCTTCGGTCAACGCAAACCCCAGCAGCACGTCGCGAAACATTCTGTCTCGCGCGGCGGGGTTACGGCCGACCGCACTGACGAAGGAGCCGAACAGATTGCCGATACCCACACCGGCGCCGGCGACACCGATGGTGGCAAGGCCGGCGCCGATATCGCGGGCAAGCAGGATGGAGTTGATGGCCATGAGGCGGTTTCCTTTCAGCTTTCAGCAGTATAATGGCCGGTCCGGCCGGTAAAGAGGAGCGGTTCGATCCGAAGCGGCGTCATCAGTGCATGTGGATCGCATCGTGCAGATAGAGGCAGGTCAGGATGGCGAAGACATAAGCCTGCAAGAAGGCGACCAGAAGCTCCAGGCCGGTCAGCGCGATATTGAGGCCGAGTGGAATGATGGCGGCGACCACGCCGACGGCGCCCATGCTTGCCACCAGCATGATCATGAAGCCGGCGAAGACTTCCCACAGCACGTGGCCTGCGGTGATGTTGGCAAACAGACGAACCGACAGCGAAATGGGGCGGGACAGGTAAGAGACGATCTCGATCGGGATCAGCAGGGGCAGGAGCCAGCCTGGCACGCCGGAAGGAGAGAAGAATTTCAGGAAACCGATGCCATGATACCAGAAGCCAACGGCGGTCGAGAGCACGAATACGAAAAGGGCGAGGGCGCCGGTGATCGCGATATGGCTGGTAAAGGCGAAGAAGTAGGGAAACAGGCCAAGGAGATTGCCGATCAGGATGAAGCTGAACAGCGTGAAGACGAACGGGAAAAAGCGGCGACCTTCCTCCCCCATCGTGTCGATCACCATGTTGTGGACGAACTCGTAGCTCATTTCGGCGAGCCCCTGCAGCCGGCCCGGAACCAGCGCACGGCGGCGCAGTGCCACGAGATACAGGATCACGACGATCGCTGCGGCAAGCAGCATCATTTCGTTCGAATTGGTGAAGCCGATGGTCCTTCCGACCTGACCGAAACCGGTGGTGAGCTGGAACTGGCCCAGCGCGTCGATCGCCGATTGTTGCGCCATAGAGTCTTCTCCGGTCAGTCCTTTTTGGCCGGTCCCATCACCCGGATCACATTACGCAGCCCTGCTGCGGCCCCGATGGGGACGAAGCCGATCATGAACCAGGGTGAACAATGGAACAGCCGGTCGAGCCCATAGCCGATCCCCACGGCGACGACCAGAGACGCCACCATTTCGGCGCCCAGGCGCGTGGCCAAGGTGAACGGATTAGGGCCGCCATCCGCCTGTGCCTGCTGCCCGGCGGCCGGTTTGGGCCGATCGAGCCCTGCCCGTTTACGCGCCATGCCAAGACGCTGATCGAACGTGGCACGATCGTTGCGCCGCTCAGCCGGATCGTCGTCCATCATCACACCCCAACGCCCGTCTCGAAAGACGGCGAGCGGTTGCTACCGGCGCGGGTTGCTCAAGTCAACAGATCGAGAGGGCTGAGTGCAGTGCCGTGTCGGGTTTATTCTGCGGCGATGGCGTGTGGCGGATCGACCATCGCGGCGGCAGCACCGAGATCGACGGACAACAGTCTGGAAATGCCCCGCTCCTGCATGGTGACACCGTAAAGCCGATCCATCCGTGCCATGGTCAGATGGTGGTGAGTCACGACCAGGAACCGGGTACCTGTGTCCTGGACCATGTCGTCCAGCAAGGTGCAGAACCGGTCGACATTGGCGTCGTCGAGCGGGGCATCGACCTCGTCGAGCACCGAGATCGGTGCGGGGTTGCAGCGAAATACGCCGAAAATCAGGGAAAGGGCGGTCAATGCCTGCTCGCCGCCGGACAGAAGAGACAGGGTTGCCAGTTTCTTGCCGGGCGGTTCGGCAAAAATTTCGAGACCGGCTTCGAGCGGGTCGTCCGAACCGGTAAGGGCGAGGTGAGCGCGTCCACCGCCGAACATCCGGGTGAACAAGGCCTGAAAATGCCGGTCGATTTCGGTGAACACGGCGGAAAGCCGTTCGCGCCCCTCCCGGTTGAGATGCCCGATCGAACCGCGCAGCTTGGCGATGGCGGTGGCGATTTCGTCCCGTTCGCGCTCGATTGCGGCGATCCGGGTTTCGATTTCCGCGACCTCGATTTCCGCGCGCAGATTGACCGGCCCCATCTCGTCGCGCTCCCGGGTCAGGCGCTCGAAGCGTTTGCGGGCGCGTTCCGCTAGTTCCGGGGTTGCCTCCCCGATCGCGGGCAAAGCGGCATCGACCCCGAGTCGCTCGAGAATCCGCTCGGCGATGGTGCCCCAGGCGTGGTTGGCTTCCCGCAGGGCGGCTTCGGATCCGATCAGGGTTTCGCGTGCCTGGGCGAGCTGCTGTTCGGCCTTGCGAGCCGCATCGGTTGATTGCCTACCTTGGGCTTCGGCCGAGGCAAGGGCAGTGGCGGTGCGATGATGAGCGGTTTCGGCTTCGTGAAGCGAGGCCCGGGCAGTGGCACGCGCTTCGGAGCCATCGGCTTCGCGGGTGAGGGATTCGAGTGCGGCACGGGCCTCGTCCAGACGGGCTGCCAGGCCGGTGGATCGGAAGCCGGCGTCCCGGGCGCGTTCGGTCCAGTCATCCATTTCCCGGCCGATCACGTCGAGCCGCCTGGTCATTTGCTCGATCTGGGTGTGGAGGCGCTGAATCTGCTGGCGAGCGGTCGCATCCTGGTTTCGGGCTTCGGCAAAAGCCGCGCGCGTCCGTTCGACGGCCTGCCGGATCGCCCCGGCATCGGCGAGGCTGGAGAATTCGGCCTCGGTTTCGGCCAAGGCTTGTTGCGCAACGGTGAAATCGGCTTCGAGCCGGGCGCGTTCCTCCGCGC
>DASVGZ010000235.1:0-7723 GCA_036379275.1 Acidiphilium sp.
GTGCGGCTCGAGCAGTTTTTCCCGTTCCCGAAGAAGACCCTCAAATCGGCGATCGAGATGTATGGCAAGGCAGAGATCGTCTGGTGCCAGGAAGAACCGGAAAATATGGGTGGCTGGCAATTCGTCGACCGGCGGATCGAGCATGTGCTCGGCTGCATGGGATCGGACATGGCGACGGTGCGGCCCCTTTACGTCGGCCGGAAACCGGCGGCGAGCCCGGCAACCGGACTTGCAAAAACCCATGCCGCCGAACAGGCGGCTCTCGTTAAAGAAGCGCTCGGCGTTTGACAGGCTGACAGGAAAGGCGACACGGATGCCCACCGAAATCAAGGTTCCGACACTGGGGGAAAGCGTGACGACGGCGACCGTCGCGCGCTGGATCAAGAAGGCTGGCGAGCGCGTCGAGCGGGACGAACCGATCGTCGAACTGGAGACCGACAAAGTCACGGTCGAGGTCAATGCCCCGGATGCCGGGACGATCGAGGCGATCGCGGCCGATGAGGGAGCGGAGGTCGAGGTCGGTGCGCTTCTCGGAACCATTGGTGCGGGCAACGGCAAGGCGGCAGAAACAGCGAAGCCTGCGGCAAAGGCTGGAGCTAAACCGGAAACCAAGCCAGCGGCCAACCCGCAGGGCGGGGTGAATCCGCCTCCGTCGCCGTCCGGTCCGGTTGCGCGGGGCGACCATGCACCGCTGCCGGCGGCGCAGAAGATGATGACAGAACAGAAGGTTGCTGCCGGGCAGGTGGGCGAAGGCTCAGGCAAGGATGGCCGGATTACCAAGGGCGATGTCATTGCCTTTCTCGAAAGGCCGGCCACGAAACCCGCGCCTGCCGCGCCGAAAGCACCGCGCGCGGAAGACCCGCGCGAGGAGCGTGTGAAGATGACGCGACTGCGCCGCACCGTCGCCGCGCGCCTCAAGGAGGCCCAGAACAACGCGGCGATGCTGACCACCTTCAACGAGGTGGACATGAGTGCGGTGATGGCGTTGCGCAGCGAATACAAGGATGCGTTCGAGAAGAAGCACAAGGGAGTGCGCCTTGGCTTCATGAGCTTCTTTGTGAAGGCCTGTGTCGCCGCCCTGCGCGAGTTTCCGGCGGTCAATGCCGAAATCGACGGAGACGACATCGTCTACCGGAATTTCGTCAACATGGGGATCGCGGTCAGCAGTCCGAACGGACTCGTGGTGCCCGTGCTGCGCGATGTCGACCGGATGGGCTTTCCTGAAATCGAGGGAGCGATCAGCGATTTCGGCAAGCGGGCGCGCGATGGCGCGCTGAAGCTGGACGAACTTTCCGGCGGAACGTTCTCGATCACCAATGGCGGTGTGTTCGGATCGCTGATGTCGACGCCGATCCTGAACCCGCCGCAATCGGCGATTCTCGGGATGCACAAGATCCAGGAGCGGCCGATGGCGATTGCCGGCAAGATCGAGATCCGGCCGATGATGTATCTTGCCGTTTCCTACGATCACCGGATCATCGACGGACGCGAGGCCGTTTCCTTTCTGGTGCGCGTGAAGGAAAGCATCGAGGATCCGCGCCGCCTGATGCTCGAACTCTGAGGAACGGTCATGAGCGAACAATTCGATGTCATCGTCATTGGCGGTGGTCCGGGTGGCTACGTCTGCGCGATCCGTGCGGCACAACTCGGCATGAAGGTCGCCTGCGTGGAGAAGCGCGCGACACTGGGTGGAACCTGTCTCAATGTCGGGTGCATTCCGTCGAAGGCGCTTCTGCAATCCTCGGAAAATTATCACGCCCTTCTGCATGGATTTGCGCAGCATGGCGTTATGGCGAAAGATGCGTCGTTCGATCTGGAACGGATGATGGGTCACAAGACCGATGTCGTTTCCGCGAACGTCAAGGGTGTCGAATTCCTGTTCCGCAAGAACAAGGTCACCTGGATCAAGGGAGAAGCCGCCTTCAAATCTGCTGATACCATTATCGTCGATGGCAAGGATTATCAGGGGAAACATGTCGTCATCGCGACCGGAAGCGAGAGCGTTCCGCTTCCGGGAGTCGAGGTCGATGAAAAGACGATCGTTACGTCGACCGGCGCGCTCGCGCTCGAGACCGTGCCAAAGCATCTGGTGGTGATCGGCGGCGGGTATATCGGTCTCGAACTCGGCAGCGTCTGGAATCGGCTGGGTGCCGAGGTGACGGTCGTCGAGTTTCTCGACCGTCTGGTGCCGACCATGGATGGCGAGATTGCCACGACCTTTCAGAAAATCCTTGTTAAACTGGGCATGAAATTCAAGCTTGGCACCAAGGTGACCGGAGCGAAAAAAACCGGAGCCGGCGTTTCGCTGACAATTGAGCCGGCGAAGGGCGGTGCCGCGGAAACTCTGGATGCCGATGTGGTTCTGGTTTCGATCGGACGCCGTGCTCATACTGCGGGGCTCAACCTCGATGCGGTCGGCGTTGCGACCGACGAGCGGGGCCGGGTCAAGACCGACGACCATTTCGCCAGCAATGTCAAAGGCATCTACGCGATCGGCGATGTGATCGCGGGACCGATGCTTGCGCACAAGGCCGAGGAAGAAGGCGTTGCGCTTGCCGAAATCCTTGCGGGACAGGCCGGCCATGTCAATTACGGGGCGATTCCCGGTGTGGTCTACACTTGGCCAGAGGTTGCCTCGGTTGGCAAAACGGAAGAGGATCTGAAAGCTGAGGGCGTCGACTACAAGATCGGCAAATTTCCGTTTACCGCCAACGGCCGCGCCCGCGCGATGGGCGATACCGACGGGTTCGTGAAGCTGCTTTCGGACAGAAAGACCGATCGTCTGCTGGGCGCTCATATCATCGGACCCGATGCGGGCACGATCATTGCGGAACTGGTGCTTGCGATCGAGTTCGGGGCCTCGGCCGAGGATGTGGCCCGCACCAGCCATGCGCATCCGAGCCTGAACGAGGCGGTGAAGGAAGCCGCGCTCGCCGTGGACGGCCGGGCAATCCACATCTGACGATTGACATCTGAACGGGCTTTGCCAGCCGGTCGTGGACGGCCGACTGGCGTTCAGGGATCGATATCGATCCAGGACAGATGGCCGCCCTTGCCGGCACCGGTGTCGAGAAAAACGGCCTCACCGCCGGCGAGGTTGGCGATGGTCAGGGGTCTTCCGCTGGTGCTGCGCTGATCATGACCACAATAGACCGTCATTCCTGAAGGAATGGTTTCGACCCAGGCAAGCGATCGCTCGGGCTTGCCAGCTCCGGTTACCCGCCCGGTCGTTTGACCGTAGAGAGCGCGTGCGAGCAGTTTATCGGGCCGTCCGGACGGGAAAACCGGGGGCAGATTCGTCAGCATCGCGGGGTGAAAACCGCCATGCACGAACAGTGCTCCCGGTGCCGGAACCCAGACCGGAGCTTGAGTGATTTCGCGAAGGGCTCGTTCCGCCGTTGCGGTGTCGAGCGACGCAAGGGTTGCCGCGAGTGCCGGGCCACGCTGGACGGCATCGCCTCGCAATGCGCGCGCCAGCTTGAAATCGTGATTGCCCAGAAGAAAGACGCCACGCCTCTCGTCGATCAGGCGAAACATAAGGTGAAGGGTTGAAACCGTATCCGGTCCGCCATCGACGAGGTCGCCGAGCTGGACAATGAAACGATCGGTCGCGCAGGCCGCGGCGAAACCATGAATATCGCCATGTACGTCGCCGACGATGCGGAGTGGAACACCCAGCGGAATCGGTGAGAGATCCGTCATGCGGATGTCAGAACAGGAAGCTGCCGTCCTTGAAAAAACAGATCGACCAGACTTCCGGGCTTTCCGGTTCGAACACGGAGGTCCTGCGCTTGTCGTAAACCGAAAGGTTGAACCGTTTGTAAACGCGTTCGACCAGAAGAGGCTTGCTGGTGATGACCTCGCCGAAATACCGGTTATGTCCGGTCGCGATCAGTTTTTCCTCGAAGGCTTCCCACAGGGTGCGACCGACGGTGTGGCCCCGATAATCCTTGACGACATTGAAATGCATGTGGGGAGCGTAAGGCGGCCGGTGGACGCGGTCGAGCCCCGCCCGGGTCAGGAGCCAGCGCACGAAATGGCGGCTTCTTCCGTGGGCACGGTAGCAGCCACGCAGGGCGCGGGCGACCACGATCTGTGTTGCGCGCAGACAGCCGAATGTCTGCTGGCGAAGAAATCGGGCTTCGACCGCTCCGGTGAGATAGCCGATGATCCTGCCGTCGAGTTCGGCGACGAACGCCCAGTCGCCCGCATAATCGAGATAGGGATCGACGAACAGGGCGGCGAACATTTCCCGGTCGCAGAAAATCGGGTCGATGGGGTTGCCGAGAAAACCGCTGTCGCAACAAATCTCCCTGACGCTCTCCTTGTCCGGCGGCTGATAGCTGCGAACCGAATACTCCAGAACTTGATGCGTGACGACGGCGGACATTACGGTGCTCGGCATGGGGACGTTTCTACAATTTATTCATTTTCATGATTCATATGGAAATTTTCCATATTTTTTTAAGATATACCCGTCAGGAAAACGCTGCGGGCCGCCGATCTCGCGTGCCCGTGATGCCACTGGCTGTCGATGGGGTCATCGGCGCGTCCTCTCGGCCGCGCGTCTGCCCGATATCGTCGAAGCCCAGCGTTCGATCCGTCCGATCGCGTTTTCCGCCGCCGTCATCGCGGCTTCGGCGCTCAGCGCGTGACCGGATGCGAGAAGGGAGGAGAAAGCGACGTCGCCTCGGTCGCGGAATACCAGAAATCGGAAAATATTCCTGGGCAAAATCCGTTCGATAACGAGTCTGTAGGGAGGAAAGCCGGCTCCGAGGCAACCTGATTGTTCACGGTGCCAGGAGATAGGTCTGGAAGCTGACATGGGCCGCACCACACATCCATCTATCGTGACGCGATATGAGTATGTGCATGTGGGGCGAGCCGGCAAAATCACAAGCTCGGGAAAAGCGGCGATTATGCCGGAGTGGCAATTCAGCCCGTTATTGAGGCGATGCCAGAGGTCCCAGAGCGGCTTCGATTCCGAACGGGCCGGGCAGGGAATCGTGCGGGAACAAGGCGGTGACGTGGCCGAGCTTGCGGCCGGGCCGGGGTGTGGTCTTGCCGTAGTGATGGGGGATCAGGCCGGGGGTGGCGACGATTCGTGGCCAGAGGGCGATATCCTCGGGGCCGATCAGGTTTTTCATCACTGCGTCTGAATGGCGGATCGCCGGGGGCAAGGGAAGGCCGGCGACGGCGCGGATGTGCATGTCGAACTGCGAGGCAGGGCAGGCATCGAGCGTCCAGTGGCCGGAATTGTGAGGTCGGGGCGCGATTTCATTGGCGAGAACGCCGCCATCGCGGTCGATGAAGAATTCGACCGCCATCAGCCCGACCAGGCCGATCTGTTCGGCGATCCGCCGGGCCATGGCCTGGGCGGTCTGGCGGATTTCGGGGGCGAATGGCGCGGGAGCAAGGGTAAGGTCGAGAATATGGTCGCGGTGGCGATTTTCCACCGTGTCGAAGGCGGCGATCGCGCCATCGATGCCGCGTGCGACGACGACCGAGCATTCGGCCGCGAAATCGACGAAACCTTCGAGGATCAGCGGCTTGGGGTTGAGCAGCGAAAAGGCCAGATCAGCCTCGCCGGGTGATCGGATCAGCCCCTGGCCCTTGCCGTCATAGCCGAGGCGGGTGGTTTTCAGCACGGCGGGCAGGCCGATCCGGCCGATGGCCTCGTGCAGTTCGGCGAGGGTTTCGATCGGGGTCCAGGGGGCGGTGCGGATGCCGACCCGGTTCAGGAACGATTTTTCGGCGATCCGGTCCTGACTGATCCGCAATATGTCCGGGCCGGGGTGAACCGGCTTGCGTTCGGCGAGAAGGTCCAGCCCCTCGGCGGAGACGTTCTCGAATTCGAAGGTGATCACATCCACAGCGTCGGCAAAGCGGATCAGTGCCGCGCGGTCCTCGTAGTCGGCGAGGGTGGTGGTCGCCGCGACCTGCGAGGCCGGGGCATCCGGTTCCGGTGTCAGGATATGGGTGCGATAGCCGAGGCTGGCGGCGGCCATCGCCGACATGCGGCCAAGCTGACCACCGCCGACGATGCCGATGGTGGCATTGGGGGGGAGTGGAAGTTTCATGAGCCTTCGTGAATGTCCTCGGGGGTGTCCGGGACGGCCGCGGTCTGGGTGGTACGCCAGGAATCGAGCCGTGTGGCGAGTGCAGGATCATTCAGGGCGAGCATCGCGGCCGCGAACAGTGCCGCGTTGATCGCTCCGGATTTGCCGATGGCGAAAGTCGCGACCGGGATGCCGCCGGGCATCTGGACGATTGAATGGAGGCTGTCGACTCCGCGCAGCGCGGCGCTTTCCACCGGCACGCCGAGCACAGGCAACGGGGTGAGGGCAGCCACCATGCCCGGCAGGTGGGCAGCGCCGCCGGCGCCGGCGATGACCGCGCGCAGACCGCGTTGGCGGGCCGATTGCGCATAGGCGACCATGCGTTCCGGCGTGCGATGTGCGGAAACGACCCGGGCCTCGAACGGTACGCCAAGGGCTTCCAGGGTATCGGCGGCATGGCGCATGGTCGGCCAGTCCGACCGGCTGCCCATGATGACCCCGATCAAGGGTGTGGCATCGTTTCTCATGCGATGTTGTCGGGAATCAGCCGGCTTTCCAGCCGAAGGATCTGGTCGCGCAGCATCAGTTTGCGTTTCTTGAGGCGTTGCACCTGCAACTGGTCGATCGAAGCTTGATCGCCGAGCCGGGCGATGACGGTATCGAGATCGCGATGTTCGCTGCGCAGCCCGTGCAACTGCCGGAGCAAATTATCCTTGTCGGTCAGCATGGCGGCTCTTTATCACATTTTCGGACCTTGCGTCCCATGCCGGTTTGGCGGGCGTGCGATCCATGCTCTGTTTTACCGTCGCCTTGCATAAATGTTTGGTGACACGCCGCCACGGCGAGGTCTAGTCTCGGCAACAGCGTCGTCGGAACGGCGCCGGAATGCTTCGCTTGAAGATTCCCACGATCGGAAAGGAATCGAGGATGAGCCTGCAAGCCAGGATTGAGTCGTTGAAGGTTCGCCATGCCGGGCTGGAAGCCCGGATTTCCGAGGAAGACAGCCGCCCGCGCCCCGATGACGACGAGCTTGCAAGGCTCAAACTCGAAAAACTCCATTTGAAGGAAGAGCTGGAACGGCTGAAGATGACAGCATAAAAAGCTCGGACACGATGATACGCCAGGGTCGGTTGCCGACCTTGGGATGATCGCTGGTCAGGGATTCAGGCAGCTTCGTCCTCGGAGTGGTGTGGCGGCGGCGGGATCGGCTGACCTTCGCGTTCGGCACGGATGTTCGCGGCATTCACCGCGTCGTTCAGGTCGGATTGCTTGCAGAGGCCGAGAATCACCGGGTCGCGCGGCTTGATGTTGGCGCTGTTCCAATGACTGCGCTCACGCACCTTCTGGATGGTTTCCTTGGTGGTGCCCAGCAGCTTGACGATCTGCGCGTCCTGCACGTGCGGATAGTTGCGCAGCACGAAAGCGATGGCATCGGGCCGGTCGATCCGCTTGGCAACCGGGGTGTAGCGGGAGCCCTTGCCGCGTTTCGGGCCGGGGAGTGCGGTTTCGAGAATTTTCAGCCGCGCCGACGGGTCGGCCTCGCAGCGCCTGATGTCCTCGGCCGTGGTCTGCTTGTTGACGACCGGGTCGTAGCCGACGATTCCCTGAGCGACCTCGCCATCCGCGATCGCCTGGATTTCGAGCGGGTGCATTCCGCAGAAATC
>DASVGZ010000236.1:0-5344 GCA_036379275.1 Acidiphilium sp.
ATTTTCACTATTGACAATCGCCGCGAAAATGTTCATATTTCGTTCGTGAATTCGGACGCGCCATCATCAACCCGGACTATCGAGGCCTTGATCCGCCTTATCGAAACCCTCTGCGCCATCATCGGCGTCTGGAGCGGAACCGGCGCGTCCAATGCTCGGCAGCTTGCCCGGTCCGTGCAAACCCTGCGCGAGCTCGCCGAACAGGTCCGCGCCATCCATGCCGACCGCACGGCCTCCACAATCTCCGATCTTCCCGAAGCCCGCGTTCCGGCGCAAACCACCCCGACCCGCCCCAGCGCAACTCGCCACCGTCATCGCGAACGGAGTGAAGCGATCCATCTCTCCGCAAGCAGAATCGTCATCGCAGGCAACCCCGTTACACGAACAATCCACCGCGCCGCGCGCTCACCCCCGTAGCAACACATCCCCACACCCACCCAACCCTGTCCGAAAACCATCGGACGGGGCCTTCGGTGCTGGAAATTGAAACCCGGGCGATGCGGGAGAGCAAAATTCCGGTACAAGTCACCGTGATTCGGTCGACTATCGAGAAAAAACAGATTCACAGCCCGGCCAAATCGCTCCACTATCCTCCCGCTCAGGCTGCGGACCGGTCGAAGGGGTCGACCGGAATTCCGCGAGCATGAGCGTCTGCCCGCCGGCGACGCCAGTCCCCGGCCAATGAAATGGGGGAAATAAACAATGCAGGATGTGTACAACACACTGATTCTCGGCGCCTCGTATGGCTCGCTGCTCGCAACCAAACTGCTGCTCGCCGGCCATAACGTCACACTGGTCTGCCTCCCCGAGGAAGCCGCGACGATCGACCGGAACGGCGCCCGCGTGCAATTCCCGGTCAAAGGCCGGGAAACTCCCGTCGAGGTCGATTCGCGGACCCTCGCGGGCAAACTCTCGGCAATCACGCCGGACACCGCCGATCCCTCGCGCTACGATCTCGTCTGCCTCGCCATGCAGGAGCCGCAATACGGCGCCGCCGGCGTGCGCGCACTTCTCGATGCCATCGCCAAGGCGCGCAAACCCTGCATGTCGATCATGAACATGCCGCCGCTCACCTATCTCCGGCGCATTCCGGGGCTCGATGTCGAAAAGCTGCGATCGTCTTATACCGAGCCCTCGGTCTGGCGGAATTTCGAGCCGGGGCTGATGACCCTGTGCAGCCCGGACCCGCAGGCGTTCCGCCCCGATCCGAAGGAAATCAATTTTCTCAAGGTCACCCTGCCGACGAATTTCAAGGCGGCGCGCTTCGCCGACGAAGCGCCGACCGCGATGCTGCGCCGGATGCAGGCGGATATCGAGGCCGCGCGCTACGATATGGATGGCGTCAGAATCGAACTGCCGGTCAAGCTCAAGGTCCACGACTCGGTCTTCGTGCCGCTCGCCAAATGGGCCATGCTGATCTGCGGCAATTACCGCTGCGTGCAGAAGGACGCGGCCCGCTCGATCCGGGACGCCGTGCATACCGACCTCGCGGCCTCGCGCGGCGTCTACGACTGGGTGCGCGAACTCTGCATCGCGCTCGGCGCTTCCCCGGACGATCTGGTTCCCTTCGAAAAATACGCGAACGCCGCGCTCAGCCTGTCACGCCCGTCCTCGGCCGCCCGCGCGCTCTTCGCCGGCGCTCCGCACATCGAGCGGGTCGACCGGCTGGTCCAGGGCATCGCCGCTCAGAAGGGAATGCGCTCGGCCATCCTCGACGAGACCGTTGCCCTCGTGGATGCACGCCTCGCCCTCAGCCAGAAAATACCTGCCTGACTGACGGTCAGGCCGGCTCGCGCAGCGCCTCGGCGAGCCGGAGCAGAATCCAGGCGGTCGCGCCCCAGATCACATGGTCCGGGTGCGGCCAGACCGGAAAATTCCGCTCGCCGCCGCGCCAGCGCCCGCGCCGCCATTCCGGCAGGGCGGGGTCGAGCAGTTCGGCAATGGGAAGAGGAAAAATCGCCGCCACCTCGCCGGGCGAGGCGGCAAGACACGGCTGGCCGTGGATCAGCGCGGTGACCGGCGTGATGTGGAAGCCGGACGCGACCGTATAGTCGTCCAGCCGGCCGAGAATTTCGACCGTGGCGGGGTCGAGCCCGATCTCTTCCTCGGCCTCGCGCAGGGCGGCAGCCTCGTGCGAAAGGTCGGACGGGTCGAGCGACCCGCCGGGCAGCGCCACCTGACCCGGATGATGGGAGAGGGTCGCCGCCCTGCGGGTCAGCCAGACCCCGCGCCCGGGTTCGATCGCGACCAGAACCGCGGCCACGCGCGCCTGGCCGGCGGCGCTGCTCGACGCCGCCCGTCCGGCGAGCCGCCGGCGCAGGTCTCCCGCATCCATCTGAACGAAGAGCCGGTCCATTCAGCCGGCGGTATGTCCGATTTCGCCGAGCGAGAAAAACATCCCCTGGCTCCAGACCCCGAGCACCTTCTTGCCGAAGCGGACGCCCGGCTCGGCAAGCGCCACCAGCTCGTAATAGACCGACCGGCAGATCCTTGCCTCGATCGGGTATTCGCCATGGCCGTCGCGCACATGCAGGTAGGGGGTCGGCTCGCAGGTCAGAACGTCGTGGGCGACGCGCAGTTTATGATCGGGGCCGACGGTGACGACCTGATCGACATTGGTGCGGAAATGCAGGATCTGCGACCGGCCCGAGCCGCACCACTCGAGCCCGACCGCGACGAACGGCGCATCCTCGACCTCGATATGCCCCCGCTCGGCCGGCGTTTCGAGCAGGAACCGCCCGTCCTTGTCGCGCTTGAGCACGCTCGAGAACAGACAGACCATGGATTTCCGGCCGATCGGGCTGCCGCGATAGTGCCAGCTTCCATCGCGCCGGATCAGAAACGGCAGTTGCCCGCATTCGGCGGGACCGCGGCGCGGCGGCGCGGCTCCGGTCCTGTCCGGGCAGATCATCCCCGTATCCGGTGGCATCGCTGTGCCGCCGGTTCGTCCGGCCGGCTGCACCGGACCGTTGTTCCCCACGCCGTTCTGCGCCATGGTGTCCTGAATCCTATGGAATTTCGGTCGACCGGAAGTACCCGCGATGGCTGCTCACCACCCCGGTTTCCATGACCCGGTCCGGCCGTTCATACATGCGCATGTAGGTATGCGAAATAGCGGGCGAAACCACATGGGCGATCACAAATGACCGGCATGTTGCAAAAAGACACTGGCCCCGGCGGCCCCGGCGATAACGGCGACATTCTGGCCCGGTTCGACGCCACGGTGCGACGCCTCGCTTCGGCGCGCGAGGAGGTGCGGCGGGTCATTCTCGGGCAGGACGCGGTGATCGACCAGTGCCTCGCCGTCCTGCTCTCGGGCGGCCACGCGCTGATCGTCGGCGTGCCGGGTCTGGGCAAGACAAGGCTGGTCGAGGCGCTGGCCGCGGCGCTCGGGCTGGCGACGCGGCGGATCCAGTGCACGCCGGACCTGATGCCCGCCGACATCCTGGGCAGCGAGGTTCTGGAACAGGGCGCGGACGGCAGCCGGAGCTTCCGCTTCATCGAAGGTCCGGTGTTCACCGAATTGCTGATGGCCGACGAGATCAACCGCGCCAGCCCGCGCACCCAGTCCGCCCTGCTTCAGGCGATGGCCGAGCACCGGGTCGCGGTTGCCGGGCTCAACCGGGAACTGCCCGCGCCGTTCCACGTCCTCGCCACCCAGAATCCGCTGGAACAGGAAGGAACCTACCCGCTGCCGGAAGCCCAGCTCGACCGGTTCCTGTTCGAAATCCGCATCGGCTACCCGCACCTTGCCGACGAGCGCGCGATGCTGCTCGCCACCACCGGCCTCGACGAGGCGAACGCCGCAGCCGCCCTCGGCCCGGACGACCTGCTCGACGCCCGGCTTCTGGTTCGTGCGATGCCGGTGGGCGAGCGCGTGCTGGAGGCGATTCTCCGGCTGGTGCGCGGCTCCCGGCCGGAAAGCGCGATCGTCCCCGGCCTCGCCACGGCACTGGCCTGGGGGCCGGGACCGCGCGCGGCACAGGCGCTGATGCTGTCCTGCCGCGCCCGCGCTTTGCTCGACGGGCGCGAGGCCCCAAGTCTCGACGACGTGGCGGCGCTCGCCCCTCCTGTGCTGCGTCATCGCATGGGATTGTCCTTCACGGCGCGCGCCGAAGGTATTTCCGTCGATTCCCTGATCGCGGACGTGGTGGCAAAGGCCCTTGGCTGACGCACCATCCGGCGGGCTGATCGTCGCGGCGGAAGCGCTCGCCGCCGCCTTGCCGTCCCTGCTGCTCGCGGCGCAACGCCTTGCCGCGAGCGCGGCGCCCGGCCGCCACGGCAGGCGGCGTGCCGGTGGGGGCGAGCAGTTCTGGCAGTATCGCGACGTGCGCGACGGTGACCCGCTTCGCACGATCGACTGGCGGCGCAGCGCACGCGGCGACCGGCTCTATGTCCGCGAGCGAGAACGGGAAGCGGTGGAAACCCTCGTGCTCGACATCTCCGACTATCCGGGAATGCACTGGCGTTCGGCGCAGGGCGGCGAGACCAAATGGCAGCGCGCGGTCCTGCTCGGCCTCGCCGTCGCCTCGCTCGCCTTCGAGGGCGGCGAACGGGTCGCGCTGTGCGGCCGCGCGCCGCCGCCAGCGGGGCAGGGCGCTCTCGAACGCCTCGCCGCCGGGTTGGCTCTGCCGAAAACCGAAGCACGGCCCTTGGGGCGGTTCGCCCTGTTCGGCGATTTTCTCGACGAACCCGACCGGATCGCCGCCGATCTCGCCTCGCTCGGTGCCGGATCGCGCGGCGGCGTCCTGGTCCAGATTCTCGACCCCGCCGAATGCGATTTTCCGTATCGCGGTCGTGTTCTGTTCGAGGATGTGGCTGGCGGTGCGCCCGAGGATATCGCCCGCGCCGGGGATATCGCCGAAGCCTATCGCGCCCGGCTTGCCGCCCAGCGTGAGGCCGTGGCCGCCGTGGCGCGGGCGGCGCGGCTGGTCCCGCTGTTTCACCGCACCGACCGGCCGCCCGGCCCGGCACTCGCCGCGATCCGTGCGGCGCTGGAGCCGGCCGCGTGATTCCGGGAGACCTGTTGGGCGGATTGTCCTTCGCCGCGCCGGTGGTTCTGGTCGGGCTGCTGATCTTGCCGGCGCTGTATTTCCTGCTCCGCGCGACTCCGCCCGCGCCGCGCCGCCAGATATTCCCGCCGCTGCGCCTTCTGCGCGGCATCGCGCCCACCGAGCGCAGCCCGGCGCGGCTGCCGCTCTGGCTGCTGATCCTGCGCCTGTTCGCCGCCGCCCTTGTGATCGTCGGGTTCGCCGGGCCGGAAATCGTCCCGCCGCGCATCCTGCCCGGCGCCGGCCCGATCCTGCTCGCGATCGACAATGGCTGGGCCGCCGCCGCCGGTTTT
>DASVGZ010000237.1:0-3055 GCA_036379275.1 Acidiphilium sp.
ATCGCCAGTCAGGCCCGCATGATCGAACAGATCGCCGCCAATATTGACGGGCTGGATGAAGTCTACGATGCCGGGGTAGAGGTTCTGCTCGGCGTCAGCGTCTGGGGCGCCTGGGTGAACGGGCCGAACTTGCAGACCCTGCCCTGCCCGATCGCCGGGCTGGCCACCGAGGAGCGATCCTGGCTCTGCGGCTTCGGCAGTATCGTCGTTGCCTCCGGCGCGCGCGATCTCGTCCTCTCGTTCAAGGGATCGGATCAGCCGGGCGTTGTCGGCGCGCAGGCATTGCACGCCCTGCTCACTCGCTACGATGCATTCGCCGGACATAGCGTCGTCGTTCTGGGCTCCGGTCGCCTCGCGCTGGAAACCGCTCTTCTCGCGCTCGACAAGGGTCTTGTCGTTCCCGCCCTGATCGAGGTGCGCGACCAACCGCAGGGACCGGCCGATCTGCTCGCCGCGCTGCAAGCCAAGGGCGTCGAAATTCTCTGCGATCATGTGCCGCTGGTGGCGGAAACCACTACAGACGGCGTGATTGCCCTGCACGCGGCACCGGTCGCGGGCGGCGAACCGGTCCGCATCGCCTGCGACACCATCTGCCTCGCGGTCGGGCTGGTTCCCGCGGTCGAACTGCTCGACGTGCTCGGCGTTCCCCTGACGATGGACGAACGGCACGGCGGTTTCGTGCCGGCGCACAACGAGTCTGGCACCACCCCGGTTCCCGGCGTCAGCGTCACCGGTGATTGTGCGGGCATCGCCGACGATCCCGACCTCGCCTGCCGGATGGACTGGATGCGCGCCCTGCTCGCCACCGGCGGCGAGGATGTCCTTGCCTGCACCTGCGAGGAAGTCACACGGAGTGACCTGTTCGCCGTTCGCCCGCCGCGCTATCTCGGCCCGCCGCCGCCGGCGATGGACGCACGCAGTCTTGCCACACTGCTCGAGGATGGTCCTGTCGATCACGACCAGTTCAAGCGCCTCACCCGGGTTTCGATGGGACCGTGCCAGGCACGACGCTGCCGCGAACAGATCGCGCTTCTGCTCGCGATCGGCGCGAAAACCGATCCGGCCGGCGTCAAGCTCGCCGGCTATCGTGCGCCGGTTCGTCCGCTCAGCCTCGCGGCGCTATCGCCGCCGGTTGACGAAATGTCAGAGGATGACTGGGAAATCTGGCTCGGCATTCTTCCTCAATGGGTGCCCTATGCCGATATCGGCACTCCGCGCGAAGCCGACTATCTTTCTGGAAACATGCACCTATGAGTACGGACCTGCCGAAACACGCCGACGTTGTGATTGTCGGCGCCGGCGTCACCGGGTTGAGCGCGGCGTGGTGGCTCGCGCGCGAGGGCGTAAGCGTCGTCGTGCTCGACAAGGGCGTGATCGGTTACGAGGCGTCCAGCCGTAACGGCGGCGGCGCGACGCATTACCAGAGCCCGCTGTTTCACGAAGAGCAGCGCCTCTGGCCGCAGATGGACGCATTGCTCGGCTACCCGACCGAATACCGCCGCGAGCGGATCGTGATTGCTTTGACCGAGCGTCAGATGAACCGCCGCCTTCTGACGAAATCGGTTCTGGCCGAACTGGGCTACGAATCCACACTGCTCGATCCGAAACAGGTGCGCGATGCGGTTCCCCTTGCCGGAGACAATGCGCTCGGCGGCATCCATATCCACACCGGCGGTCAGGCCAACCCGCAGCGCACCGTACAGGCCTATGCTTGGGCGGCGCAGGATCACGGCGCGCGGATTCTCCAGCACACGCCGGTGCTTGGAATCGAAATGACCAATGGCCGTGCCTCGGGTGTGCGCACCGCGAAGGGCGTGATCGGCTGCGATCAACTCGTGATCGCCGCAGGCCCGCAGATTGGCATTTTGCTCCGCGGCATCGGCATCGACCTGCCGCTCGCTCCGGTTCGGGCGGAAATTCTCGTCACCGAAGCCCTGCCGCTGATGCCGATCGGCGGCACAGACGGCAACGGGCTGTATGGACGCCAGACCCTGCGCGGCAATCTCGTCTATGGCGGTGGCTGGCACGAATGGCTGGACGAACCGAAGCTCGACGTTGCCCCCGCGCGTCCGTCCACCCCGACACTGCGTCAGATCGCACTCAGAATCGCCCAGCTTTTTCCGAAAGCGGCCCATGCGAGAGTGATCCGGTCCTGGGCCGGCATCGTCGAAAACACGCCGGATGGCCGCCCGGTTCTGGAACGGCTCGAACACCCCGGCAATCTCACCATCGCGACCATGGCAGGAGTCGGTTTCGGCCTGTCACCCGCAACCGGTCACGCGGTGCGCGATCTGGTGATCGATGGACGATGCGGCTTCGCCGATCTCGACAAATTCTCGCTCAGCCGCTTCGACGGTCTCGATCCAGACTGGCAGCGCAATCAGGGCTGGATTACCCCGCCGGGTTACGGAACGACGGAAATGCGCTCGCCCGAAACCACGTCCTGAAGTTTCAGCACAGAACCTGATAGCCCGACGCCTCGGCAACGTCGCGCTGGGCGAGAATCGGCGCGTAATCGGCAAAACCCAAGCGGGCGATTCCGCGAAGATGCAGGCTGGTGCGGATATCGGCGAGATCGGGATCGGTCATCGTCGACTCCAGCGCCGCGATCAGACGGGCCAGAACGGCATCGGAAGTCGCGGTTGACGTGACCAGCGGCAGGCCGGGTACCAGAGGCGTCCGGCACAGAACGCGCGTGCCGCGAAGCAGATCCGGGTTGCCCTCGGCAACCAGCCCATGGGTCACGCAGTCGATCGCGGCGACATCGGCCCTGCCCTCGCGCACCATCGCGAGACTGCCGAGATGCGACCCACTGACCATAATTTTATCGAAAAACGGCGCGCCGCCTGCAATCGGTGCCACAATCGCGCGCAACGCGTTCATGCCGGACTGGCTGTTCCGGTCATTGATCGCAACGCGGCCACCGCGAAGATCGGGAATTTCTCGTGCGCGACTGTCCGCGCCAACAACGATCATGCTGCAATAGAGCGGTCCATCGCAGCCGGGAAGATCGTAGCACGGTGTCGCCACTACCCGGACCGAATCGCGCAACTCC
>DASVGZ010000238.1:0-2092 GCA_036379275.1 Acidiphilium sp.
CTGGTTCTCGATCCGGCTCGACAATCCCTGGTGGGAATTCTGGAAATGGCCCGAGGAGATCCGGTGGGATCGGCTGTTCACGGTCATCCGATGAGGCACGAACAGGTCGAGGCGCTGCTCGGCCATCGTTTCGCGCGCCCCGAGCTTCTGGCGGAAGCGCTGACCCATCGCTCCGCCGTGGGGCAGGGCGGGCTCGGGTCGAACGAGAGGCTTGAGTTCATCGGCGACCGGGTTCTCGGCCTTCTGATCGCGGAATGGCTGATCGAGCGATTTCCGGGCGAGCGGGAAGGCGGGCTGGGTCCGCGCCTCGCGCATCTGGTTTCGCGTCCGTCGTTGGCGGCGGTCGGCGAGGCCATCGGGCTTGCCGACCTTCTCGCGGTTTCGCCCGGCGAATCGCGGCGTGGCGTGCGCAACCGCTCGACGGTTCTGGCCGATGCGATCGAGGCGCTGATCGGCGCGCTCTATGCCGATGCCGGGCTGGATGCCGCGCGGCAGTTCATCCGACGGAATTTCGCCGCCCGGATCGACGCGCAGACGGCGACGCCGCCGAAGGATGCCAAGACCGCCTTGCAGGAATGGGCGCTGGCGCGCAGCCCGGTTCTGCCGGCCTACCGGCTGGTCGCCCAGACCGGGCCGTCGCACGCGCCGAAGTTCAGGATCGCGGTCGCGATCGGCGATGCCTCGGCCGAGGGCGAGGCCGGTTCGAAGCGTGAGGCCGAGCAGCGGGCCGCGCGCACCCTGCTCGACCGGCTCGGCGCATGAGCACGCGGTGCGGCTATGTCGCCCTGCTCGGGCGACCCAATGCCGGGAAGTCGACCCTGCTGAACGAGGCGGTCGGCACGAAGGTTTCGATCGTGACGCCCAAGGCGCAGACGACGCGGTTCCGGGTTTCCGGCATCGCGATGCGCGGCGAGGCGCAGATCGTCCTGGTCGATACGCCCGGCCTGTTCGCGCCGAAGCGCCGGCTGGACCGGGCGATGGTGGCGAGCGCGTGGGAGGCGGTCGCAGGAGCCGATCTCGCCTGCATGATGGTGGATGCGTTCCGGGCGAAACCGGACGATCTCGCCGAACCGCTCGGAGCTTTGGCAAAAACCGGGCGCAGGCGCTGGCTGATTCTCAACAAGATCGATCTTTTGCCGCGCGAGAGGCTGCTGCCGCTGGCGGAAACGCTTTCCAGGACCGGGGATTTTGCCGAGGTTTTCATGATCAGCGCGCTCCGGCGCGACGGGGTGGACCATCTGCTCGACGCCATGGCCGGGGCGATGCCGGAGGGGCCGTACCTCTATCCGCCGGACGATCTGACCGACCAGACCGACCGGATGCTTGCCGCCGAGCTGGTGCGCGAGCAGATTTTTCTTCAGCTTCGTGAGGAGATTCCCTATGGCGCCTCGGTCGAGACCGAGACGTTCAAGGAGCTGAAGGACGGGGCGGCGCGGATCGAGGTGACGATTTATGTCGGGCGGGCCGGGCACAAGAAGATTATCCTCGGCGAGGGCGGCGCGAGGGTGAAGTCGATCGGTTCGCGGGCGCGCGCCGAACTCGAACGGCTGCTGGAGCGCCGGGTGCATCTGTTCCTGAACGTCAAGGAGCGGCCGGGCTGGGACGAGGAGGCCGCGCGGCTGCGCGCGCTCGGGCTGGACGGCTGATCCGCCCGGATCGGGTCGCGGCGATTGACAGGGACCGCGGCAGACCGCACGATGCCGGCGGTGATGGGGTTCGCCATGTAACCGCCATCGGGGCTGATGACTCCTGTTCGACATCCGTTTGTTGCGGAGGGAACATGGCGTCCGGAGAGCAACCTCGAGACCAGTCGGTCGGTGGTTCGAGTTTTTCCCTTATCGATTCGAGGATTTCGCATGGTTAAAACCCTGCTGGCGATTGCCGTTTTCGGCACGCTCGGCTGCTGGGCCCGCTATGGCCAGACCGCTATTGTGCAGGAGATTTTCGGGCGGAATTTTCCGGTCGCGGTGCTCAGCATCAATGTGATCGGGTCGTTCCTGATCGGGTTTCTGTTCGTCCAGACGATGGGGGCGGCCACGCTCGGCCCGGCGCTGCGCATCGGCGTTCTGACCGGGTTTCTCGGCGGCTACAC
>DASVGZ010000239.1:0-2347 GCA_036379275.1 Acidiphilium sp.
GATGGCGATATCGCCACCGTCGGCATCACCGACCATGCCCAGACCGCGCTCGGCGATGTCGTGTTCGTCGAACTGCCGGAAGCCGGCCGCGCCGTCGCCGAGGGCGAGGCCTGCGCCGTGGTCGAGAGCGTGAAAGCCGCCTCGGATGTCTACGCCCCGCTCGCCGGCACGGTCACCGAAAGCAATGCCGACCTCACCGCCGATCCATCGTCCGTCAACAAGGATCCCGAATCCGGCGCCTGGTTCTTCCGGCTGCGCCTCGCCGGCCGTGACGGGTTCGACGCCCTTCTGAGTCCCGCCGACTACCAGTCCCTCGTGCAATCGCTCTGACCGGAGCCGCCACCATGGATACTCTCGCCACTTTCGATGCGATCCTCGCCGAAGACCGGTTCGCCGCCCGCCATATCGGCCCGGACGCCGCCGAGCGGACGGCGATGCTGCGTGAACTCGGCGTCGCCTCGATCGGCGCGCTGATCGCCCGTACCGTGCCGGGCGCGATCCTGGCGGAAAAACCGCTCGACCTGCCGCCCGCGATGACCGAGGGCGAGATTCTCGACGATTTGCGCCGTTACACGGCCCGGAACGTGATCAAGCGCAGCCTGATCGGGCTCGGCTATCACGGCACGGTCACCCCGCCCGTGGTTCTGCGCAACATGCTGGAAAACCCCGGCTGGTACACCGCCTACACGCCGTATCAGGCGGAACTCGCCCAGGGCCGGCTCGAAGCCCTGCTCAATTTCCAGACCATGATGGCGGAACTCGCCGGCATGGACATCGCCAACGCCTCCCTGCTCGACGAGGCGACCGCCGCCGCCGAGGGCGTCGCCCTCGCCCATGCGGTGCATCGCGCGAAATCGACCGTCATCGCGGTCGCGCGCGACCTGCATCCGCAGACCCGCGCGGTCATCGCGACCCGCGCCGCACCGCTCGGCTGGAGCCTGACCGATATCGAGCCGGGCGATGTCACCGCGATCGCCGCCACGAAACCTTTCGCCCTCGTCCTGCAATATCCGGGCAGCACCGGCGCGGTCCGTGACCTCACCGCCGAGATCGCCGCCGCTCACGAGGCCGGTGCGCTTGCCATCGTGAGCGCCGATCCGCTGTCGCTCGCCCTGCTCAAGCCGCCGGGCGAGATGGGCGCCGACATGGTGGTCGGTTCGTCCCAGCGTTTCGGCGTTCCGATGGGATTCGGCGGCCCGCACGCCGCCTTCTTCGCGACCCGCGATGCGCTCAAGCGCCACATGGCCGGCCGCCTCGTCGGCGTCTCGGTCGATGCCGCCGGCGCGCCGGCACTCCGCCTCGCCCTGCAAACCCGCGAGCAGCATATCCGCCGCGAAAAGGCGACCTCGAACATCTGCACCGCTCAGGTCCTGCTCGCGGTCATCGCCGGCTTCTATGGCGTCTGGCACGGGCCGGACGGGCTGATCCGCATCGCGAAACGCGTCCACCTGTCCGCCCGCCTGCTCGCGGGCGCGGCGGCAAAGGCCGGCTTCACGCTGCGGCACGATACATTCTTCGACACCATCGCCCTCGTCACCGGCGACAAGACCGAATCGCTCCTCGCCAAAGCTCTCGACGCCGGCTTCCTGCTCCGCCGCATCGACTCCGAAACACTTGGCTTCACGCTGGATGAAACCTTCAC
The DNA here is from genome assembly GCA_036379275.1 of Acidiphilium sp. Taxonomy (GTDB): domain Bacteria; phylum Pseudomonadota; class Alphaproteobacteria; order Acetobacterales; family Acetobacteraceae; genus Acidiphilium. Next base: position 1,643 of record DASVGZ010000239.1, read on the forward strand.
CCACGCCGAACTCGCCACCCTCGCCGACCTGATCGCCAACCCGATCGGCGATACCGCCGATGCCGTGCCGAGCCCGCTCGCCGCACTGGCGCGCGGTTCGAAATTCATGACCGCGCCGGTGTTCCACGCCCATCGCTCCGAGCACGCGATGCTGCGCTACCTCAAGCGCCTTGAGGACAAGGATGTCGCGCTGAACCGCAGCATGATCCCGCTCGGCTCCTGCACCATGAAACTGAACGCGACCGCAGAGATGATCCCGATCACCTGGCGCGGCTTCGCCGACATCCACCCCTTCGCCCCGGCCGACCAGACCCGTGGCTATCGCGAGATGATCGCCCAGCTCGAATCCGATCTCGCCCGCATCACCGGCTTCGCCGCCGTGTCGGTGCAGCCGAATTCCGGCGCGCAAGGCGAGTATGCCGGCCTGCTCAGCATCCGTGCCTGGCATCAGGCGCGTGGCGACGGCGCGCGCGACATCTGCCTGATCCCGTCTTCCGCGCACGGCACCAACCCCGCCTCGGCGGCGATGGCCGGCTACCGCGTTGTGGTGATCGCGTGCGACCGCGCCGGCAATGTCGACCTCGCCGATCTCGACGCGAAAATCGCGGCGAACGCCGGCAAGCTCGCCGCGCTGATGATCACCTATCCCTCGACCCACGGCGTGTTCGAGGCGACGATCCGTGAAATCTGCGGCAAGATTCACGC
>DASVGZ010000240.1:0-3316 GCA_036379275.1 Acidiphilium sp.
CGAGAACTATGGTGAGATCGGGCCTCAGCCCGACGATCTTTTCCAGCGCGCGGATCGCCTCGCGGTCCACCCCGAGCCCATAGCCTTGATAAGCCATGGTGGAATCGGTGAACCGGTCGCACAGAACGACGGCACCGCGCGCGAGCGCCGGAGCGATCACCCGCCGGACATGATCGGCCCTCGCGGCGAATACCAGAAGCGTGTCGGCAAGCGGATCGAGCACTGTCGCCGGATCGAGCAGCAGCGCGCGGATCGCTTCCGCCCCCTTCGTGCCGCCCGGCTCGCGAGTGACCGCGACATCCCGCCCCTCGCCGGTCAGCTTGCCCGCGAGCCAGCCGAGCTGGGTCGATTTTCCAACCCCCTCACCGCCCTCGAAGGTAATGAAAACCCCGGGTTTTCCGGTCAACGAACGACGATCTCCGGGCTGGGAACGCCACGCCGGAGCACCTGCGCCAGCGCCGCATCCGCTGCCTCAACCGAATCGTATGGCCCGAGCCGGACCGCGTAGAGAGTCTCGCTCAGCCCCGGCTGCGGCACCACCGTGCCGGGCATTCCACCGAGCCGGTACAACTGTTCGCGCGCATCATTGCCCGAGCCGAACCCGCCGATCTGGACATAGAGCGGCCCGGGCTCCGGCGTTCCCTGGTGCACGACCCCCGACAGAGGACCGGCGAATGTGCCGGTTGCCGGCGTGGCCTTCGTGGCCTGGAACGTGACCGATGACGGCCCGGCCGATCCCGCAGTTCCGGGCGGCGGCGGCAGGGCCGTCGCCAGAACCGACGCCACCGGTGCCGCGGTCATGTGCAGGCCCGCGCCGAGCGAGGATTGCAAGGCGGACGACCGGTCGGCGAGCAGTTCCACCCGCACCTCGGCAACACCGCCATCCGGAAACCCGAGCAGGCCGGCCACATGGCGCGTCACCGCGACGAGCCGCCCCGGCATTTCCGGCCCGCGATCGTTGACCCGCACGGTCAGGCTCCGCCCGTTCTGGAGATTGGTGATCCGCACCAGAGAAGGCAGCGGCAGAACCGGACTCTGCGCCATCAGCCCGCCCTCGCGGAACGTCTCGCCATCGGTGGTGGTGGCCGCGTGGCCGGACGAAATCACGGAAGCGAGCCCGGTCCGGTCGTAGCTGCCGAACACGCGCGGATAATGCCACTGCCCGCCGGCCTCATAGGGCGCGCCGACCACGTAATGCGCGCTGGTCGCCGGCTGTTCCCTCGTGCAGCCCGCCAGCGCCACGGCTGCGACCGCCCATGGAAGAACGACGCGAAGAACAGCGCGGAGCGGGCGTCCCGTCATGAGAAGATCAGCCTGCCGAGTTCGCCGACCGCAAGGGCGTAGAGGTCGGACGGATTATAGCGCCGGATCGACTCGAAATTGGCGTAAGCCAGATAAGCAGCGCCATTCGGCCCGTCGGGCAGAAGCAGCGAGGCCTCGGTCGAAAGCGGCAACCGCCTCGCGCCGGCGAGCCGATGCACCCCGAGCGCCCGCCAGCGGTCGAGCGAAAGCCGATGGCCGCGCCCGGCCAGCGACGCGTCAAATCCCGGCGGGATCAGCACCGGTTCGCTCGACGGCAGCCCCGGAACCCAGTGTGCCTTGCGCAGATAATTCGCGATCGAGGCGAGACTGTCCGGCGTATTGGTCCAGATATTCGGCGTGCCCTGCCCCGAAAAACTCACCGCCGTGGTCAGATAGACGCTCGGCATGAATTGCGGCTGCCCCATCGCTCCGGCCCAGGAGCCGAGCAGACGCGGCAATGGCGCGTCGCCCCGCGCCGCGATCTTCATCGCCGCGATCGCCTCGTTGGCGAAATAGGTGCTGTTGCGGAACCAGGCGAGGGTCGCGAGCGAATCGATCACCCGGAAATCGCCCTGGATCGCGCCGAACCCGGTCTCGATGCCCCAGATGCCCATGACCGGTTCGGCGGAAACCCCGAACCGCCGGCGCACCGCCTCCAGCACCGGGCGGACCGATCGCGCCTTGATCTTCCCTTCCGCGATCCGTTTTTCAGTGACCACCCGAGCGCTGTACTGCGCCCAGGTCAGGGTGAATTCCGGCTGGTGCGAATCGAGATGGATGACTTTCGCATCGGGCGTCAGCCCGGTCAGCGCCGCACGCACGATGCCCTCCGGCACGCCCTCGGCACGGGCGCGGGCGTGCAGTTTTGCGAGAAATCCGCCGAAATCGGTGGCGGCGAAAGCGGGTCGCGCGAACGCGACGGCGAGCGGCAGGGAGGCAATGAGATGTCGGCGGTTCATCCCCGTGTTCTGCCACGCGAATTGCCCCTGCGGAAGATGCCGCGAACCGGAAGGACGGAAACGAAAAAATCCTCGCTCTAATCGCCCGGATTATCGAGCGGTGTTTCGAGAAAATCCCTGACGTAGAGTTCCTTGACCCAGAGGATCGTGACGGCGGTGAGCGGTGTCGCGATCAAAACGCCGGGCAAACTGTAAAGCTCGCCGAGGATGGCCATCGCGAGCATGGTGACGGCCGGCGGCAGCCGCACGGTACGATGCGAGATCAAGGGCGCGACGATATAGCCTTCCACCAGATGGCAGCCGAGATACAGCAGGATGACCCACAGGATCGTGGTCATTCCCATGGTCGAGGCCACGATCACGGCGGGAAGCCCGGCCATGATCGCGCCGAAATAGGGCACGAAGGTGAACACCCCCGCCAGCACCCCGAGCGCGAGGGCGAGCGGCACGCCCAGCAGGAAAAGACCGAGCGTGGTCAGCACGCCGACCACCAGCATGTCGACCAGTTGGCCAAGCATCCAGTAACGGAGCGTATAGCCGGTGAGGCGCAGGATCTGCCTTGCCCTGGTCCGGTGTGCGGTCGGCACCAGAAGCACGGCGCCGTTCATGTAGAGTCGTGGGGAAATCGCGAGATAAAGCGCCGTGACGACAAGCAGAAGGGTTCCGCCAACGGTGCCGAAGGTGATGGTGAGCAGCTTCGGCGTCATTTCCTCGATTCCAAAACTGCTTTTACCGGACATCGATTCCTTCAGGATGTGCATCCAGAAGCTGTTCGCGTAACGGTGCTGCATCTGCACGGCATAGGAAAAGATTTCCTTGATCAGTTGCTGCCCTTCGCTGATGAATCGCGGGCCGAAAAACCGGGCGAACCCGAACAGGATCGCCAGGATCAGGATACCGACGATGACGAAGGAAACACCGAGCGGCACATGAAGCAGGCGCGCGAGACCCAGCACCACGCCACGCAGCAGGACCGCGAACAGCACGGCGGCGAAAACCAGAAGCACGACATCCGACAGCGCCCAGAGCAGGACGCCGAAAATCGCCAGGAGAAG
>DASVGZ010000241.1:0-4890 GCA_036379275.1 Acidiphilium sp.
CCCCTGCAGCCGGGCACGGATCATCCGCGCCGCGATCACGCCGCGCCTCGTCGCATAGAAATCGGCCATTGCGGTCGCATCTATAGCCATGCGATCCTCATATTACGCCGAAGGACAAATCATGGCCATTACGCATTCCGGTTTCACCGTCGCCCGGATTCCCATGCTCGCCGACAATTACGCCTGGATGGTGAGCCGGCAGGGCGCCACCGCGTTCATCGACCCCGCCGACGCCGCGGTCGCGATCGATGCGGTGACCCAGGCCGGCGGCAGGCTCGATTACGTCCTGCTCACCCATCATCATGACGATCATATCGCCGGCGCCACTGCACTCGCCACGCGATTCGGCGCGAAACTGGCCGGAAACGCCGCCGACGCGGCCCGACTGCCGAAGCTCGACATCGCGCTCGGCAACACCAACACGCTCGATTTCGGCGGCACGACGCTGCGCATGATCGCGACTCCCGGCCACACGACCGGCCACGTCGCCTGGCTGTTCGGCGACGCCATCGCCGCCTGCGGCGACACCGTATTCAGCCTCGGCTGCGGCCGGATGTTCGAGGGCACGCCCGAGCTGTTTCATTCCAGCCTGCAACGGATCGCGGCTCTCGATCCCGGCACCATGCTGCTCTGCGGCCATGAATACACCCTGGCCAATGCGCGCTTCGCCCGTTCGGTCGATCCCGATAACAAAGTGCTCGCCGCGCGCGCGGCCGAGATCGAGGCGATGCGCCGCGAAAACAAGCCGACCCTGCCGGTGTTCCTCGCCGACGAACTGAAGACCAACCCGTTCCTGCGCGCCGCGACCGCCGAAGACTTCGCCCGCCTGCGCGCGGCGAAGGACAGGTTCTGACCGGTTCTGGCTCTCAGCCCATCCGGGTGATCGCCCACTTCACCTGCTGCGGTCCATCGGGCTGGCCGGTGAGCACGATCTGTTCGGAACGGCGCGGCTCGGCGCCGCCGAAATAGATGCTTTCCTCGACGCTGAGCGCCGCCCCCCCCGCGCGCAGCCGCCATCCCTGGCCGGACGGCAGGCGCAGCAGCGCGGCCTCGCCATCCTGCTGAAGGCTGGCGGTGACGTTCGGATGAAGGTGGAAGCGCAGGGTGAAGGGCTGCGGCTCGTCGGCTTCGATGCTGTCCTCGCCGCGCAGATCCTCGCCGCTTTCCGCGAGATAAAGGCGCCGGCGATGCACCGCGCCGAACAGTTTCTTCCAGCCGTCATGGCTGGCTTCGAGCCAGTGCGCGCCATTGGCCTCCTGCCGCTGGACATCGACCGTGCCCGGCCGGCGTCCGAGACCTTCAGGCCTGAGTTCGGCCGACGCCACATCGGCGATCACCATGGTCGAATGCGCCGCCGTGGTGCGCAGCAGATCGTGCCAGTCGGTCGCGGAAGCAGGTGCCGCGCCGCAATTCACGATCAGCCGTTCCCGCCCCGAGGAAAACTCGAAGGACAGCGTGCCGGCATGGGCATTGCGGTCGAGTCCGGCCGCGGGTGGCGGACCGGCATCGACGATGACGACGCTCTTGCCGGCGGCCAGACGGTGAAACCCCGATTCGGCGAGCGAGGCCGCGCTTCGCCCGGTCCGCCCCGCCTGACTCAGGACGAGATCGATCAGATTGGGCCAGTCCTCGCGGCTTCCGTTGAACAGGGCAAGGCCGCCATCGCCGTGGCGCAGCGCCCTGAGCGCCGCGGCCATGCGCTCGATCGCTCCGGGCAGTTGCGCCGGCTGTTCGGCGCGCGCGACCTGAAGCAGCGCCCGGATTTCGGTCAGATCCTGCAGGGCGGCGAGATGCGCCGCCGGGCTGCGCTCGGCATGGGTGCCATCCGGCAGGATCTGGCGCTCGATTTCCGGCGGCAGAAATCGCAGTGCACGGGGCAGGAACGCGGCGTGCTCGGGCAGTGCGACCGAGGCCGCGATCAGCCCCTTCAGCGCGGTGAACGCCCGGCCGTCCCGCGCCTCGGCGGGAAGTGCCGCGGCAAGCTGGCGTGCATCACCGACCAGTTTCGCCATCAGCATCTGCCGGAAATCGTCATCGGCGGAGGCCGCGAAAAAATCGTAATGGCCGAGCCAGGCAGCGAGCCGCGCGCCGGTCACCGGCGGACTCACGGCCAAAGCAGGCAGATGTTCGGTATCGACCCAGTCCTCGATCAGCGCCCGCGCCCGGCTGCGCGCGGCGTCGGTGCCCAGGGCGCGCAGATCGCGCAGCCATGAAAACCCGTGGATATGGGCAAGCATCGGTGCCGAGGCCCCGCCGGCGGAAAACCCGCCCGGGCGCAGCGCCATGACCGCGCCGAGATATTCGATCTCGCCCTTGATGATCCGCGCGCCGCGCGCCGGCTCGCCCGGCCAGGGATCGCGCACCGGCAGCGAGGGCGCGTCCGGAACGCTGATACCGCGCAATGCGGCAAATTTCGCCATCCATTGCCGCGCGCCGCGCATCATCGAACGCTCCCCGGTCATGATGAAGGCTTCAGCGCCGCGATCGCCGCGGCATAATCGGGTTTGCCGAACACCGAACTGCCGGCGATCAGAACATCCGCCCCCGCAGCGATCGCCTCGGGGGCCGTCGCCGGATCGACCCCGCCATCGACCTCGATGCGGATATCCCGCCCGCTTGCCTCCGCCATCCGGCGCAGTTCGGCGATCTTCGGCAACTGGCTGGCAAGGAAACGCTGGCCGCCGAACCCGGGATTGACCGTCATGACATTGATGATGTCGACCAGATCGAGCACATGCGCGACCGCATCCACCGGCGTCGCCGGATTGAGCGCGACTCCGGCCTTCCTGCCCAAAGCGCGGATCGTCTGCAACGAGCGGTGCAGATGCGGACCGGCCTCGGCATGGACGGCAATGTGATCCGCCCCGGCCTGTGCGAAATCGGCGAGATACGGATCGGCCGGCGCGATCATCAGATGAACGTCGAACGGCAGCGCGCTCCGCTTGCGCAACGCCTTCAGGACCAGCGTGCCGAATGTGATATTCGGCACGAAATGCCCGTCCATCACGTCGAGATGCAGCCAGCCGGCGCCGGACCGCTCGACCGCCGCGACCTCCTCGGCAAGCCGGCCGAAATCGGCCGCGAGCAGGCTGGGCGCGATGATGGGACCGATGGCGGCCCCGGTGACGGACGCAGACTCCGGCGTTGCTTTCATCCCGTCAGGTTTAGCCAACTGCGCCGCGACTTCACAAGCCGCGACAAGCGGTTTTCCTCCCGTGTCCGGTCATTCGGTGGGGAACGGATCGGCCGGAGCGAGGGATTTGATGAGTTCGAACATCCGCTTGCGCACCGTCGGCTCGGTGATCCGGTAATAGGCGCGCACCAGTTCGAGGGTTTCGCGTTTGGCCAGTTGATCGTCGAGCCCGACGCCGAACGGCTCCTGCGCCTCGGAAAACCCGTGGCTGCGCCCGCGCGGGCCGGACATCGGCGCGTCGTTCATCCCCTCGGGCATGTCGTCGAAAAAGAAGCTGATCGGCACATCGAGAACGCGCGAGATATCGAACAGGCGCGAGGCTCCGACCCGGTTCACCCCGCGCTCGTATTTCTGCACCTGCTGGAAGGTCAGCCCCAGGGCATCGCCCAGTTTCTCCTGGGACATGCCGAGCAGGGTGCGCCGAAGCCGGATTCGCGACCCGACATGGACATCGATCGGACTCGGCCGGCCATCCCGATCCGGACGTTCCGTGATTTCATTTGCGATCATCGCCGCCTCCAACAATCCGGGCGCTCATTCGCTCCGTCCGGCACACTGATTTCCAAAGCCATTCCAGCATCCCACGTAAACCGCTCACGGTTCGGTCCAAATCTCAAAACTTGATGAAACATTTTATTACATACACTTCGGATCATATATCGTAGTTCAACCGTCCGTCGAAACGATACCATACAAAAATAAAACCATTTTCTCGTAAATTTTCTACCGCAGATATGGGACGTAGCATCTCACCTGCCATCAGCGATAGCAGAATACTAAATTTTCTACAATAATGAACTATTTTTAAGACTGGTTGCCCTGCGGTTTTTCCGCACGCAATGTCATCGACACGATCAAAAAAATCAGTCCTAAAACAAAGCAATACAGACTGAGAATTCCGGCCATCGTCACGCCGAACCGCCCGTAGGGCGTTATCGGCAGTGCAACTTGTAGTCTATGAACCAGAATCCCGCGCCGATCGAGTCCCAATTTCGCGACCACCCGCCCGTATGGCCCGATCATCGCCGAAATCCCGGAATTGGTATCGACCGCCAGCGGCAACCCCTCCTCCACCGCGCGCAGCCGGGTGGTTGCGAAATCCTGATGCGGTCCTGTGGTATCGCCAAACCAGGCGTTGTCGCTGATGTTCAGCAGCCAGGCCGGCCGGTCGTGCCGGTCGACGATCTCTCCGGAGAAAATCGATTCGTAACAGATCAGCGGCCCGACCGGCGGAATCCCCTTCAGATGGAGCGTTCGCGGCCCCGGTCCCGCGGAAAATCCACCGCCCGGCGTCACCTTGAGCGGGATCCATTTCGGCGTGTACTCGCCGAACGGCACCAGCTTCCACTTGTCGTACCACGCCGCCGCCGGCCCCGGCCCCTCGACCGCGATCAGGGAGTTGCGCGGCTTGTCCTCACGATCGAAACGAAACGATCCGGCCAGAACCGGTGTATCCCCGGCGATCGCGGCGATCGCGGCACGCGCGCCTGCATCGGTCTGCAGCAGCGCCGGGCTCGCGGTTTCCGGCCAGACCACGACTTTCGGCCCCGCTCCGGACGTTACGAGCGCCCGTCTGGTCATCGCCAGATCGCGCTGCCAGCGCGCCTCAAGCGCCGATCGGGTGAAACTGCCCGGCACCGCGAAATCCGGCTGGATCATCGCGACTTTCAGGTCCAGTTCCGGCGCCGGACCGCCAG
>DASVGZ010000242.1:0-3211 GCA_036379275.1 Acidiphilium sp.
AACCGGCGCGGCGGGCTTTCCTATGCGCTGATCGGCGCGATCTATCTGATCGCCGGCATCTCCGGCTCGAAGGCTGCGGATCAGGCGGCGGTCGCCCCGGTGCTTCTGCCGGAAATGAAAAAACGCGGCGTGCCGCCGGGCGAACTGGTCGCCCAGCTCGCGGCGGCGGCGGCGATGTCGGAAACCATTCCGCCCAGCCTCGTGCTGATCATAGTCGGCGCGGTCACCGGCGTGTCCACCGCCGCCCTGTTCACCGGCGGTATCCTGCCGGCGGCGGTCGCCGCCCTCGGCCTGATCATCCTGATCTTCTTCAGGACCAGAAACGAACATCCGAGCGGCATCTCGGTCAAGCTGCGCGAGGGCGTGAGACTGCTGATCGTCGCGATCCCGGCGCTGATCCTGCCATTCCTGATCCGCTACGCGGTTCTCGCCGGCATCGCCACCGCGACCGAGGTCGCCACCATCGGCACGATCTACTCGATATTCGTCGGCATCGCCGTCTATCGCCATTTCGACTGGCGGCGGGTGTTCCCGATTCTGGTCGAAACCGCCGCGCTCTCGGGGGCGATCCTGCTGATCATCGGCACCGCGAGCGCGATGGCCTGGGCGCTGACCCAGGCCGGCTTCGCCCAGGACCTGATCGCGATCATGACCACGCTGCCCGGCGGCAAGATCGGCTTCATGGCGGTGTCGATCCTCCTGTTCATCATCCTGGGCAGCGTGCTCGAAGGGCTGCCGGCGATGGTGCTGTTCGGCCCCCTGCTGTTCCCGATCGCCCAGCAGGTCGGCATCAACGAGATCCAGTATGCGATCGTCGCGATCCTCGCGATGGGCATCGGCCTGTTCTCGCCGCCCTTCGGTGTCGGCTTCTACCAGACCTGCCTGATCAGCAAGGCGACCAGCGACGAATCGCTCGGCCGCATCTGGCCCTACATGATCACGCTGGTCGTTGCCCTGATCGTGGTCGCGTCTGTGCCATGGATCTCGACCGGCTTCCTCTCGAAACCCTGAGGAATCACCGCTCCCCGCACCGCCCCGGCAAGCCCTGATTCCACCGCGATCCGCGAGAATGCGCCGCGCAGCAGCTTCCGGCCTGCCGCCGCGTGCGCTGCCCTCACGGCCGCGTCCTCATGCAGCACGGCGATTGCCCGTGCGAACGCGTCCGCATCGCCGGCTACGGCGTTCGCAAGGGCTCCGGCGCACGGCAACCCCTCCGCCGCCACCGGCGTCATCACACACGGAATCCCGTAGGACCACGCTTCCAGAACTTTTCCCTTGAGTCCCGCACCAAACCGAAGGGGAGCGATGGCGAGGCGCGCCCTGCTGTAAAGCGGGGCGAGATCGGGCACATGCCCGGCAACCACGATGCCGCGTGACTCGAGTTCGCGGGTCAGCACGCCGGAAAGACCGAAACCCGCGACAATGACCGGCAGGCGAGGGAGTCGCGCCTTCACCTTCGGCAGGATTTCCTGAACGAACCAGCCGAGCCCGTCGCGATTGGGAAGGTGCCCGAAATTGGCGACGAACAGAATCCCGTCGCCCGCCGTTTCGTTTTTCTCCATGCGCCGTACCGGCACGGCCCAGCCAACGGTGTGGAGTTTTGCAGGGGCGACCAGTTTTTCCGCGATCAGATACTCCGCCTCGGCCGGTGAATGGGTGATGACAGCATCCGCCTCGCGCATCACCGCGATGTCCTGCCGGCGTAACCGCGCGGCAGCAGTGCGCAGTTCCGACCGATCCTCCACCACGCTCTGCCGCGCGAGACGCAGATGATGCAGGTCGGCGACGCTGTAGATCAGCCGGGCCAGCGGCTGGTAATGCCGGATCAGGCCGGCATAGAGCCCGGCCACCGTGACCCGGTGCAGATAGACCAGCTCGAACTGCCCGGCCCGGCGGGACAGCGCTTCCTCGACCGAGGCAATGGCGGGCGGAGTGAGGCAGACGATCCCGAGTTCCCGCAGAATGGCGGTCGAAGCCGCATCCTGCGGCGCGCCGGTGCGTGCGATGAAGGAGACATGCCAGCCCAGCTTTTGCAGCGCGCGCATATGCGAAATGATCGCCTGGGCGCCGGCATCGCGGTCCGGTCGCGGCCAGACATCGTCGACGACCAGCACGCGCCGCGCGGCCCGTCTTGCCGCCGTGCCACGCTGGCGGCGCATCGGCCCTGCCTCGGTCAGCAGCGCGGCATGGCGCTGCTTCGCCTGTTCCGCCGTCGCCAGCAGTATGGCGAGCAGCGAATCCGTCTCTTCGATCGTGCGCGCGCGGGAGACGCCGAGCGACAACTGATCGCGCAGGCTTCCGAGCATCGCGGAATCGACGGTATCGGCCGGCTCGATGACGGTTGGCGAGCCGGTCAGCACCGTGCCGCAGGCTTTCGATCGCACGGAAATCGCGTGGCGTCGGCTGAAATCGAGCGGTCGCGCGAGGTGCAGATGAAAACCGTGGCGGCCATGGCCGATGCCGGCGTCGGCGAGATCGGCGCGATACTCGTTGGCCAGAACCGTGCCGATGACGACATCGCCGTCCAGCACGTCGAGCATCACGGCGGAATGGCTGTCATCCTTGATCCAGGCCCAGCCACGGATCGCCCCGGGTTCAACGGCGTCCAGGAATCCTTCCACTGTGCCAGCGGGTTCGGCATCGCCTGCCGCGTCGGCACGGGCCAGCAGCCGGCGCTGGATGGTGGCAAGTCTGCGTCCGCTCTCCAGCATCGGCGCGCGGAATGCCCATTGCCGCGGTTTTGCCTCCGGGTAGAGGGCGGCGAATTCGGCGGCGTTATGGAACATTCCGCGGCTGCCGCAATCGACAAAGGTCTCCGTCGCGGCACCCTCGGCGAAAATCACGTCGTGGGTATCGAGTTCGATATGGAAATAGTCGATCCGCTCCCGGCCATCGGCGACGCAGACATTCCGGCCATTGACCAGATGCTTCGCCTGAACGAGGCGCTTGTCGATATACATCGCATGTTCCGGCGAAACGTAGAGATCGCGCACCGGCACGGCGTCGGCGAGCGCGCCGGCGGCAATCCGGATCGGCCAGATATTGCGGTTGGCGGCGGCGAACGGCCCTGCGTAGGACCGCCGGCCGATCCATTTGATCTCCCGGAACCGGCCCGACAGGGTCGCGACCTTGTCGCCGATGACAAGTGCTTCGACGGCGACGTCTCCCTTGTCGGTCAGGATCCGCGTGTCGGTGCAGAAGCAAGGCGCCT
>DASVGZ010000243.1:0-2967 GCA_036379275.1 Acidiphilium sp.
GGCCGCCGCGGCCGCCGACCGTCCCGAAGCCCGCCGTCCGGGCATTATCCGCCATAACTGGATTCGTCATCACGAGCGAAGCGACGTGATCCATCTTTCGGCGGATGGACTCCTCATCGCAGGCAACTCCGCCACACGAGCAATCCACCACGTCGCACGCGCACCGCCCTGATCACGCACAACACACGCCCGCCCAACCCTGTCCGAAAACCATCGGACGGGGCCGAAAGTGCTGGAAAAACGACCTATGCCTTGATCCGCGCCATCGCGGGGTCGTAGAGCGGGGTGAGATGCAGGCGGCAGGGCACCGTCTCGGTGGCGATTTCCAACGCATAGCTGCCGCTGTTCAGAAATTCGTCGGTCACGCCTTCGGGATTGCGAACATAACCGAACCCGATCGACAGCCCGACCGTATGGCCGAACCCGCCGCTCGACAGCCAGCCGACCCGCTCGCCGTTGCGCAAAATTGTCTCCCGCCCGATCAGCACGGCGGACGGATCGTCGACGGTGAAGCCGCAAAGCCGCTTTTTCAAAACGCTGCCACGCTGGGCGCGGATCGCCGCATCGCCGATGAACGGAATCCCCTTGCGGTCCTTCACCGCCCAGCCGAGCCCGGCTTCGAGCGGCGTATGATCGGGGCCGATATCCGAACCCCAGGCGCGGTAGAATTTCTCCAGCCGCAGCGATTCGATCGCCCGGTACCCGGCATTGACGATGCCCTCGCCCGCACCGGCCTCCATCAGCGTCTCGTAGACGCTGGCGGCGGATTCGGCGGGAATGTGCAATTCCCAACCAAGCTCGCCGACATAGGTCACGCGCAGCGCCCGCACCGGGCAGCCGGCGATGTGCAGAACCCGGATTGCGCCGAACGGGAATCCGGCATTCGATACATCGTCGCGCGTCACCGCCGCCAGCACATCCCGCGCGCGCGGCCCCATCAGGCTCAGTGTGGCGAAACCGGAGGTCACATCGACCAGTTTCGCATCCATGCCGGCTGGAATGTGACGGGAAATCCAGTCGAAATCGCGCGTCGCGAAGCCGGTTCCGGTCACGATGTGAAACCGCTCCGCCGTCAGCCGCGCGACGGTCAGATCGCACTCGATTCCGCCACGTTCGTTCAGGATCTGGGTATAGACCAGCTTTCCCGGCTTCACCCGCACGTCGTTGGCGCAAATCCGCGACAGGGCCGCCTCGGCGTCGCGGCCGATCATCTCGAATTTCGCGAAAGAGGACTGGTCGAACAACGCAACCGCCTCGCGCGCCGCCCGATGCTCGCGCGCGACCGCCGCAAACCAGTTGGGCCGGCCGAAGCCCGGTTCGTCCACCGGCGCCTCGCCGTTCGCAGCGAACCAGTTCGGCCGCTCCCAGCCGAGCTTTTCGCCGAAACACGCGCCGGCATCACGCAGGGTGGGATAGAGCGGCGAGCGCCGCACCTTGCGTGCGCTGTGATATTCCTCGTTCGGCCACGAAATCGCATAGTGCCGCGCATAGGCCTCAAGCGTGCGCGCCCGCACGAAGCCGACATCGCGATGCGGCCGGCCGAACCGGCGGATATCCACCGGCCACAGGTCATAGGGCGGTTCGCCGCCGGCCACCCATTCGGCCAGCGCCTTGCCTGCGCCGCCGCCGGCCGCGATGCCGAAGGCATTGAACCCGGCGCCGACATAAAGCCCGTCGAGTTCCGGCGCCGCGCCGAGGATGAAATTCCCGTCCGGCGTGAAACTCTCCGGCCCGTTCAGCAGGGTTTTTACCCCGGCGGTTTCCAGCGCCTTCACCCGCCCGATCGCGAGTTCCATGACCGGCTGGAAATGGTCCCAGTCGGAATTCAGAAGCTGGAAGTTGAACCCGGCGGGAATCCCGTCCACCGCCCAGGGGATCGGGTTCGGCTCATAGCCGCCCATCACCAGCCCGCCGACTTCCTCCTTGTAATAGGTCAGCCGGTCGGGATCGCGCAGGGTCGGAAGGGTCGATGTCACTCCGGCGATCGGTTCGGTCACCATGTACTGATGCTGCACCGAGACCAGTGGCACCGAAACGCCGATGGTCGCGCAAAGATCGCGGGTCCACTGCCCGGCGCAGACGATCACGATCTCGCAGGCGATTCGCCCCTGCGCCGTCTGCACCGCAACGGCGCGCCCGTTCACCACCTCGATTCCGGTGACATCGGTATCCTCGATGATCCGCGCCCCCGCCATCCGTGCGCCCCGCGCGAGCGACTGGGTGATGTCCGACGGATTGGCCTGGCCGTCGCTCGGCAGGAACGCGGCGCCGATCACGTCCGAAACATCCATCAGCGGCCAGAGTTTCTGCGCTTCCGCCGCACTCAGCAGGTTCATCTCCAGCCCGAACGAGCGCGCTGTGGTCGCCTGGCGCTTCAGTTCGGTCCAGCGCGCCCCGGTGCAGGCGAGCCGCAGCCCGCCATTCTGCTTCCAGCCGGTGGCGAGCCCGGTTTCCGCCTCCAGCCGCGAATAGAGCGCGACGGAATGGCCAAGCAACTGGGTGATGTTGGCATTGCTGCGCAACTGGCCGACCAGTCCGGCGGCATGGAAGGTGCTGCCCGAGGTCAGCTTGTGGCGTTCGAGCAGAACAACGTCCGTCCAGCCGAGTCGGGCCAGATGATAGGCGGTCGAGGTGCCGACGATGCCGCCGCCGATAATGACGGCACGCGCCGCAGTGGGGAATTCGCTCATGATCGTCAGGGTTCCATCATGCCATGCCGGGTTCGGCGATGCCGAGACTGGCGATGCCGAGACTGGCGAGGGTTGCATCCAGCCGCCGCGCATAGGTTTCGGTATAGGCGGCGTAGTCGAACTCGATCGGCGGGTCCTGCTCGGATACCGCGCTCCACAGCATTTCCCGCAGAAGCGACCCCGCGATCTGCGCGGCGAAGGCATCCCTGCGCGCGCGGTCCGGTTTCATCCCGTCATATTCCGCAAGAACGGCAAAACCCGCGTCCGTCCCGAAATC